>NZ_JAEQDD010000046.1:0-45569 GCF_020737885.1 Microcoleus sp. PH2017_34_RAT_O_A
GGTTTGGTAGTTTTTCTCATTGTCAAATACCTGGAAAGTAGACCACTCATATTTATCAATGCACTATTTTGTGATTTTGTCAATGCGTAAGTCCTAGAAACGCATAAAAACCCGGTTTCTGACCACCCGCCGCCAACTCACGATTCCGAGAGTCCAACAGGGGTTAAAAACCCCTGTCTCATAGCGAAAGTCCTCTCAAAGAGGACTGATATTAATGATAATTTAATTGAGGTTTCCCAGTCGGTTTTTAACCGACTTTCGCTATGAGACGGGGAATTAATTCCCCGGCGGACTTGCGCGTGAATGCGAGATTTTTTGGTTACAAATGAATCATAATATTTAGCCCGATTACCTTTCTATTCCTAATATTTACCAAATAAAATTCCTAGATATTTTTTAATACCTAGGGATTTAATGTTTCCATTAATTCGACTTCCGAAGAAGCCTAAAGATTGGAGCGAGGCTAAAGTTTCACTTCCAATACAGGAGTTTCCATTAATTCGACTTCCGAAGAAGCCTAAAGCCCATACTACAGGTGCACGAACATATCGAATGGTAAATTTGTTTCCATTAATTCGACTTCCGAAGAAGCCTAAAGATCGTATGATCCCAATTCTGTTGATGAAAATGATGAAGCTGAAGTTTCCATTAATTCGACTTCCGAAGAAGCCTAAAGCCGATCAATCTCGTACCGATGGGCAAGGTCCACTCAAGTTTCCATTAATTCGACTTCCGAAGAAGCCTAAAGGTTGGAATGGGATGCACTTCTGCGTCTTTCGGGAAGAAAAGTTTCCATTAATTCGACTTCCGAAGAAGCCTAAAGGACGGAAAGACAACAAGTAGACGTCGTCGGCATAAAGTTTCCATTAATTCGACTTCCGAAGAAGCCTAAAGCGGGTCTACCGTCGTAATGACGGAAAGTATAAACGAAAGTTTCCATTAATTCGACTTCCGAAGAAGCCTAAAGGAGCTGGACTCAAACCGGGTGTTGGTGCATTTTCGTGTTTCCATTAATTCGACTTCCGAAGAAGCCTAAAGCCTGGATTCGCAGAAGCCCAGATCGCAAGCCTAAATGTTTCCATTAATTCGACTTCCGAAGAAAAAGGGTACTTGCCCTCCGCCTGTTGAAATGTTTCCATTAATTCGACTTCCGAAGAAGCCTAAAGATGGAGAAGTCGTCTGAATCAAAGGGGTAACGTAGTTTCCATTAATTCGACTTCCGAAGAAGCCTAAAGACCCCCAGAGCATCAAGATACGTGTAGATTCAGGTAATGTTTCCATTAATTCGACTTCCGAAGAAGCCTAAAGAATCCAGAAAATCTCGGGAAAGGAGCTGACACAATTCTTGTTTCCATTAATTCGACTTCCGAAGAAGCCTAAAGCCAAAGAAAAAAGCCCAGATCGCAAGCCTAAATCTGCATAAGTTTCCATTAATTCGACTTCCGAAGAAGCCTAAAGTTTTATAGTTTTTTGGAAGAACAAACCTGGCGAAAGTTTCCATTAATTCGACTTCCGAAGAAGCCTAAAGTAGACTTAGGAATAGCGAATAATTAGTTTCCTTTCAAGTTTCCATTAATTCGACTTCCGAAGAAGCCTAAAGTTTGACTTTGATTTTTTCCTCTATCTTTAGTTTTTCAGGTTTCCATTAATTCGACTTCCGAAGAAGCCTAAAGCAGTACGCTCGGAAATGCTGGGAAGTTGTCTTTTGCGTTTCCATTAATTCGACTTCCGAAGAAGCCTAAAGTAGCCACTTTCGCAAGCCCCGATCCGTGCACAAGTTTCCATTAATTCGACTTCCGAAGAAGCCTAAAGAAATTCTAAATGGAGTATATAATACTCTGTTAGGTTTCCATTAATTCGACTTCCGAAGAAGCCTAAAGCTTGGGAATTCCAATCGGTTTGACTGGGTATACTGTCGTTTCCATTAATTCGACTTCCGAAGAAGCCTAAAGCCGTCAACTCGTAATCGCAAAATACAATTAAAACAAGTTTCCATTAATTCGACTTCCGAAGAAGCCTAAAGAGGACTTGATAGAGATTGAGTACGACCTTAGGATGTTCGGTTTCCATTAATTCGACTTCCGAAGAAGCCTAAAGAGATAATGGTAAAGCTATAAGTTACCGTTTTGTTACGTTTCCATTAATTCGACTTCCGAAGAAGCCTAAAGCTGCAGGTGGTGAGTACACAAAAGTCGAAGTTTCTTGTTTCCATTAATTCGACTTCCGAAGAAGCCTAAAGTTGTTAAAGAGTTTTCGGACTCATTTTCCGCTGAAAGTTTCCATTAATTCGACTTCCGAAGAAGCCTAAAGTTTTGGTCAAAAACCTCCCAGCTGCAAGTCATACTTGTTTCCATTAATTCGACTTCCGAAGAAGCCTAAAGCTGGAAAAGTCTCTTTCATTCCAAAAGGCTCTATTGTTTCCATTAATTCGACTTCCGAAGAAGCCTAAAGCTGGCTACAGGGATCCTTGGTGATGCTACAACAAGAGTTTCCATTAATTCGACTTCCGAAGAAGCCTAAAGCTTTGGTTTTGACAGTTATAATCTCAACTACTGGCTCTGGTTTCCATTAATTCGACTTCCGAAGAAGCCTAAAGATTATTTGTGGGCAAAGTTCCGAAAGGGTGGCTTATGTTTCCATTAATTCGACTTCCGAAGAAGCCTAAAGATGATAATTTCTATATCAGTTTTACAAACCAAGGAACTGTTTCCATTAATTCGACTTCCGAAGAAGCCTAAAGTACTATTTGCAAGGAGCATTTAACCTTGCTCCTAAAGTTTCCATTAATTCGACTTCCGAAGAAGCCTAAAGTGGTAGTTGCAACCGCAAGTGCGGCCTTGCAAGAGTTTCCATTAATTCGACTTCCGAAGAAGCCTAAAGAAGAAAGTTTTGACGAAATCTATGACGGTTCTACAAGTTTCCATTAATTCGACTTCCGAAGAAGCCTAAAGAGTACTGTCATAGTTCCCGATGATGAGGTAATTCTCATGTTTCCATTAATTCGACTTCCGAAGAAGCCTAAAGCCCTAAAAACCTCCGACAATGGCGGTTGTAATGTTTTGTTTCCATTAATTCGACTTCCGAAGAAGCCTAAAGCCCTGAAAAAGGCAAAGGTGGACTTTGTCAAACATGTATAGTTTCCATTAATTCGACTTCCGAAGAAGCCTAAAGACGTTGTTCAAACTCAAAACTCAAACTCGAAGCTAGTTTCCATTAATTCGACTTCCGAAGAAGCCTAAAGAAGTACGCTGAGGTTTTGATTTCGGATCAAGATTGTTTCCATTAATTCGACTTCCGAAGAAGCCTAAAGGTTCAAAAGATCCCAGGAACAATATGTCAACTAATGTTTCCATTAATTCGACTTCCGAAGAAGCCTAAAGTTATAATCTGCTCTGGCAGGTTATTGATGAGATTTTGTTTCCATTAATTCGACTTCCGAAGAAGCCTAAAGTTAAAATACCGCTGTCACTGCGGTGCGACAAAACAAGTTTCCATTAATTCGACTTCCGAAGAAGCCTAAAGATGCCGAACATATTGCCCAAAGGTAGGCGAACAAGTTTCCATTAATTCGACTTCCGAAGAAGCCTAAAGGCTAGCCCCTAGAAGCTTTGCCCTGAGCTAAGTCTACAGCACTTTTTCGTGGGATGCAAGTTAAACCCTCAATCCAAGCCGACATCTTGTCAAAAAGCACCATAATCAGAGACTTCAAAGCCATACCAGGAGAGCAATTCGTGGGATAGAACCACAGAATGCGGGTTTCAGCGTTTTGCCTATCCCACGAAAATCTCTCATGGTTGTGAGTCAACCCTATTCTATTTATCCCAGAGCATCGGACGATACACCTCAACCTCCCCCATCAAAGCCGAAACATACTCCCGCACCTGCAACTCCAAGCATCGGCGGTACGCCACCTTATAACCTGTATGCGGATGAGTCGTCTCCGACAATAACTTTTCATCCCAATGTTTGAGAAACTTCTTCAAAGCATGAGGCTGAAGAAACACCCCGCCCCGTTCGTCCGGCGGCGTGAAATCTTCAGGGACAAAAATTTTCTTATTCACCAAATACGCCACCAGAGAATCCACAACCTGAGCCCGAAACTCCTCCATCAAATCAGAAACCAAAGCTGCATGATTATCGCGAGGAACATGAAGATTCCCAAAATTCGGGTGCAGCCCCACAGACTCCACAAAAGAGAAAACATTCTGACTCAACAAAGTGTAGCCCAAACTCATCAAACTATTAATCGGATCAGTAGGAGGGCGCTTCGTGCGAACTTCAAACACAAACGGGCCCGAAAACAAAGAACCCAAAGCTTGAAAATAGACAGTCGCCGCCTTCCCCTCATAACCCCGCAACGCATCCATCGACTCAGCCAAAGGTAAACTTTCCATCAGCATTTCCAGCATTTCCACCGCCTGCAAAACTGATGTTTCACTAGCATCCTTCGACTTGCGGCGGTTCAACCGCATCAGCAGAATCCGCGAATTGTGTAACTTCGCCCGCACAATAGCCTCCGCTTGTAGCCGCACAAACTCAGGATTCATCGAACAACTCACCTGCTTTGTCAAATATTCCACCTTAGCCCGCCCATCATGTTGCATTCGCCCGAAATAGCGACCCCGCTGCGACAAATACAAAATCGGAATCCGCTGATGCAGCGCGCAAGACACCGCCCCATGAGACACATTACAACAGCCAAACAAAATAATCTGGCTTACCCGACTAGCTGGAACCTTGATCCGCAATTCCTGCTGGTAATAAACCTGAAACTGGTAGTTTTGAATGCTCAGATAAGCCCCCTGATCCGTAACATACAACGTACTCATAGGTTCCCTCCAAAAATGTTCCGAATTAGCGCGCGGCAAAACAATCCGCTTCACAGAAATACTGCAAGCCAAAGGCTTCCCAGAAAACACAGGTACTTTGCGAGTTGCTGGGCGAAAAAAAGACATTCCCGAAGCTCGCGTTACCCCCCCTAGCCCCCCCTTGCTAAGGGGGGGGACAACTTCTGATAGCCCCCCCTTGGCAAGGGGGGGTTGGGGAGGTTCCGGTGCAAAAACCTCTCCATCACGAAACAGATAGCCGAGAAAAACAAACTCCTGATCCGGTGCAAAAATCTGCGTCTTTTCCGGCTGAAGCTTTAGATACAAACTCCCCAGCCAAACACTAATCTGTTCCAAACAGCGATTAGCTTGAATAGAATCAGCACAAGCAATCGCAAAATCATCGCCAAACCGCACCAAATTAAAACCGTGACTCAAACAAAGTCGGTCAAACTGGTTCAAATACAAATTAGCCAAAGCCCCAGAAAGAATCGCCCCTTGCAAAACTCCCTGATTTGCATATAAACACTGACCCTTAACAACAATTCCCGACCCAAGTTGCTGTGCGATTAACTGCCGCAAAATCGGCTCTAACTGCAACTTTTCCAAATCAGCCAATAGCAGCGGCCAACAAAGATTGTCAAAAAACTTCTCAATATCGGCCTTGACAATCCAAGTCTGCCCGAAGCGATAATAGGAATACAAATGTTTAACAGCCATTTGTATTCCCCTACCCGGACGGTAAGCGTAGCTGCAATCGAGAAAAACATCCTCCAGCGGCCAATACAGTTCGCCCAGCAAAAAGCGCTGCACAACTCTGTCCCTCACCGTAGGAATGCCAATCAAACGTTTGCCGCCGTTGTTTTTGCGCAGGTAAAAACCCTTAGCAGGGCGCGGAAAATAAGATTCCTGCTGCAACTGCATCTGCAAAACCTGCAATTGGTATCGGGCAACACCGGCAAACAAATCAAGGGTAATGCCGTCGATTCCGGCGCTGCGGCTGCCTTTGCGGACTTGTTGCCAAGCGCTGTGTAGGGGTTCTGGTGTGAATTCCATGTACTCCCTCAAATTGGGTTTTGAACCTTACAACTTTGATTCTGGCAGGGGGGTATTTGAGTTCGGATTCGAGTAATGGGGAAATTTATATGAGTTTGTGTATGAGTTGGTATTTGACTCATTAAAATTATTTGATTGTCCCACCGTCCGATTGTCGATTGTTCCACAGTCCGACAGGGGTTTAAACCCCTGTCTCAAAGCGAAAGTCCTCTAAAAGAGGACTGAAGAACTGAAGCAAGATTAATATTTTGAAATATTGATATTTTGAAATATTGATATTTTAAAATATTAATTTTATCGAGATTTTTCATTACCAATAACCTGTAGGGGCGGGTTCGCCAAGGACTTTTCAGGTAACAAACAAGTTAAATAAACCCGCCCGACCCCACGAATTAACCCCGTATCGGAAAAAAAACTACAATACCTGACATTCTGTAACAGAATTTAAGGGCGATCGCAATTTTTTCTTATTTGGCATAATCCAATAAATACAGGGGCAATCGAGATGTTTCTTTATCGTGAATTCTCTAACAAAATCTAGGGTAGATTGGGATTTTTCGTTGGGTGGGGGCGGGTTTATGAGATTGTGGGTTTGAGACAAATATTGTTGGCGAACCCGCCCCTACAAGACCTGGAATGATGTAATAGGATGCAGGGGCGATCGCAATTTTTCGTTAAAGGGGCAGATTTATTGTATAATCGATCGCAGGCACAGATTGTTGGTGAACCCGCCCCCACAAAACTTCACACCTCCTATGTCAAACCGCACTCTCCAAGCCACACCCAAAGGCATCGAACTCGCCAAAAGAGCTTTGGAACGCAAACATTTGACCCAAAAAGCACTTGCAGTTGAACTGCTAATTGCAGCTTGGTCAACTATCAACGGATTTTTTACCGGCAAGGCGATTTCTCGATCGATTTTCATGGATATTTGCGATACCCTAGAACTAGACTGGCAAGAGATAGTCGGTCTAAAAACAGAATCCGATACAATAACTTCCGCTGTATCCGATGAAAGTATCGCCAATTTAATATCAGAAACAATATCAACAACCAGCTACAACCTCCCACCCAGCGACGAACTATTTGCAGCAACAGAACGCAGCGCCGCCCGCGCCAGGGCAGCCCTCAATCCCTACATTCTCCCCCCCATTCCCCGCGAAACCCTGCTGTCCAAATGCCTCAAAGAAATTCGCGCCGGAGCCCTTGAAAACAAACGCCGCATCGTCCCAATTTTAGGGGCCGCCGGATACGGAAAAAGCACCATTCTCGGCAGCATCTACGACGAACTGCACGCCGAACAAACCGAATCAGACAGTGGCTGGTTAGCCTTAGCCCGGTGCGACGACTTAATCGAATCCGCTGAAACCTTTGCCCTCGAACTCGGTGAAAAAATTAGTGGCAAGCGACAATCAATTGTGGAAATTGCCCGACAACTAACAACCCAACAAAATCGCGGTATTTTGCTGATTGACACTCTAGACATCGTACTGACAAAACCTTTAGTTCCGGTGTTGCGGGGCATCTTATCCCAACTTTTAGAAATCGGCACAACTGTCGCCTTTACCTGTCGCGATACCGACTACAGCAACTTTTTTGAACCCTACCACGAAAGCTTTGCCGGATTCCGAGAAAGCGTCAGCGACAACTGCAAAATTACCCCCTTCACCACCGAAGAAGTCAGAACCGCAGCCCAAGAATTTATTAAAACCCAACCCGGTTTCAACACCTTAGCCAGCCAGCAATCTTTTGCCAACCAAATTATTGCCCTTTCCGCCGACAGCGTATCCCTGCAAGAAATTGTCTGCCATCCCTTGCTGCTAGCTTTACTTTGCGACTTGTTTGCTGCTGAAGAAACAGTCCCCGAAGATTTAACAGTCAGCCAGCTATACGAAAAATATTGGGATTGGAAAATTGCCAAAGTTCGCCATAACTTGCAGTCCGAACACCTCAGCCTCGCCAAACAAAAACTGTGCCTGAAACTAGCACGACTAATGTATGAAAACTCTGGAGATAGATTGCGTGACTTTGTTTACGAGGGCGATTTAGAACTTAGCGAAACAGAATTCTCTGCTTACAATTCACTCAAAAGCGACGGAATTTTTAAAGATTTAGGAGGAAAGCGCGCGGGATTTTTCCACCAGACATTTTTAGAATATACAGTTGCCCGCTGGATGAATACTAGCGAAAAAGGCGAACGAGCTAAAAACCAACTAAAATATGATTTAATTGCTGCTAAAATAGCTGATTCTAGATATTATATTTGGTCGATATTTCGCCAACTTTTAACCCTCTTAAGTCTACCAGAATTCACCCAAATTTCCGATGAATTAGATACAACCAAAATCCTGCCTTTTCGCGCCGTCACCTTTGCCAGTGTTTCCCGCACCGAACCCGAATCCTCAGCCGTGTTGCTGTCCCTGCTGGCGATCGCCCTTATCAGAGACTACAGCTTCCAAGAAACCCTGCTAGCAGCAGCCAGAGGAGCACCACAGCGCCACAGAGACACTGTTTTAGAACTCGCAGTGCAACTGCTGGGAAGAGTCGGCCCGGAACTAATTAATAAAGCAGCCGAAACAGCGGCCGAATTGCTAGCGCGAGTCCCCGCAACCGGGCCGGCAAATCTCGAATTACCCGGTGAAATTTCTCAGTTCGATCGAGCCCTAGCAGCCATCGCCAACCGACAGTCTCAAATAACCGAAAATAATTCACAGTGGCAAATAACCGAAAATAACCGACAGTCTCAAACAACTGAAAATAACCAACAGTGGCAAATAACCGAAAATAACCGACAGTCTCAAACAACTGAAAATAACCAACAGTCTCAAATAACCGAAAATAAACGACAGTCTCAAACAACCGAAAATAACCAACAGTCTCAAATAACTGAAAATAAACGACAGTCTCAAACAACCGAAAATAAACGACAGTCTCAAACAGCAGAAAATAAACGACAGTCTCAAACAACCGAAAATAAACTACGACAAGAACGCTATCAGATTTGGGGTAAATTTATCGGTGTTTTTTGTGAAAATTATGCTAACAAACGGACAGATAAGATTGACTTAGAAATTTTAGAAAGCCTAAAAAAATATTACTTTCACTTCGGTGGCAACGTTCGTTCTACCGTCATTGAACTTTACCTAACTCCGGGCATTCCCGCAACAGTACAGCGAGAATTTCTGCTAACAATTATTTCTCAACCAATTTCCGAACAATTCAAAGAACAAGAAAACACCACAAAACTTCTGGGCCACCTGCTACCAAACTTTTTAGCTGCGGGCGATACCCTCTTCGGAACCACTTGGCAAGATGCACTCCGCGCCCCACTAGGCAAATACTGGACTGCGGTTTCCGCCGCTGCTGTCGGCCGCGCTGCTGCATCAGATACACCCTTGCTAGAAGCAATTTTAAAGAGTACATTCAGCGATATTTTGCCAAGGGATATAGGGGATTTAACGGGGCGCAATCTCGCTGCTATTACATCAGCAATTCACAGTGGTGTGACTGATTTAGTTGCTGCTAGTTTACTAAAAATTCCCATAGAAACTATCCCAGCGAATCGGGCATCAACTATTACTTTAGTATTCAGAGAACTGGCAATTTATGGTAATGGTTTGCATCCCCTCAGCACCGAACTGCAATTAGCTTTGGTTCAGTGGATTGTCCCGGCTATAGAGCGAGCTCCCATCGAATTTATCCGCGCAATCGATGCTTTGGCTAATAATCGATCGATAGAGCAGCTTTTGGCAGAAATTCTCGAACAATTACTTCCCACACTGCCATCATCACAAACAGCTCAAATCCTCAAAAAACTCAATAACGTTCCTCCTGGACTCGAACCTTACTTACAAAAAAATGCTGATTCAAAAGAAGTGCGATCGGCCCTAGTTAAATTATACCGCCAACAAGCAGAAAATACAGCGGATTCGAGCAATGACAAGACATTAACGTCAGCGGATTCGAGCAATGACAAGACATTAACGTCAGCGGATTCGAGCAATGACAAGACATTAACGTAGCGGATTCGAGCAATGACAAGACATTAACGTCAGCGGATTCGAGCAATGACAAGGCAATACCGTCAGCGGATTCGTTATCTATTTCTGAACTCGCAAAACTGTGTTTAGATTCCTCGCGAGATGTGGCCCTCGATGCCTCCGCAGCCATACTCGCCCTCGCCGAACAAAAAAAGCAGATCCAGTTACAGCAATTGCTACTAATTTTAGCAAAGTCTCCCCTCGTTGGCGTCCGCCAAAACTGTTTAAAATCTTTCATTGAAAAAGTCAACTCGCAAGTAGTTGCAACCTCAGAAATTATCGCTGTTTTTGAAACTTTAGCAAACGATTCGACTGCCGAAATAGTCCAACTTTTATACAAATTGATAGACACTGCCATTTGGAATCATCCTTCAGGGGTAAATACAATTGACCCCGATTTAGCAGAAGCCACCTTTGAGCTAACTCGCAGAATTGTTAAAAGCTCCAATCAAGATGTTATCAGCATGGGAGCAGCTTCAGCACTGATTGCTTTAAATCAAATAGCTCTTTTAGAAAAGAGAGAATTCATGCCACAGATTGGTACTTGCACCCGCACCTTACTGCGAATTGTAGACATCAGCCGCAAAGTAGATAAATTAGTTGTCACAGGATTGCTGACTAAAATTGCTAAATTTGACTCCGAGTTTTTAGCTGCTATTGTCAGGGAAGATTTGATTGTTGGCGATTCCCTGATGCCAGTACCGAACCAGTGCGCTGTGGCTGTGGCTGTTGCGAACGACTGTGGCAAAAATTCACCGCTGCTAGATGAGATTTTAAACGATGGTAGAATTCCCAATGAGGTCAAAAGTCGCATTATTCGCGATCGAGAAGCTTGAGAATACAAGTTGTTTCATGATTTAATAAAAAAAATGCCATGTTTGAATTAAATAGAATCCAATCCATTGCCCAATCTTATACTCCACAAGAGCTATTTGCGGCTTTGGTTTGGCAGCGCCAATTCAATGAATTTAATGGTGAAGAAGTCATTACTGACCTTGCTAACCACTCTTCTTTATGGGCAAGCTTCATATTCTCAAAGCCCATTTTTGCACCCGATGAAAAAGGTTTAAGCTTTAATGGCGTACTCGATACGCTGTTAGCAATGGCAAATTATCGCCCCATGCCCGAAACTAGCATTATCCATTATATTCCCTACCCAGCCGACACACTTTACTTGCTAACAGAAAACCGAGATACAACCGTGTCTCAGCTTGTAGACTTCGGCAAAAAGTGGCGGGCTGACTCAGTTGAAGTATGTGATGGAAAGAATGAGGAGTATGGCTGGCAACTCAAACGTCGGTTAATAGCTAGACTAGAAGGAACACTTTGGGGTGACAATCCTCAACAAGCTCAGGATGCAGTCGTTATTTCCTACTGGTGGGATTAACTTACGGCTAACAATAAATGTTTGAGAATAACAATTGAGTTGTTGATTGATACTAGCATCACTTTAGAAGAAACCTTTTATCCCCATTTGCGACAACAGCAAACAGAAATTACTGCTTTCCTACAACAGCAGGAATCTTACTATTGGAAACTACTCCAGAGCGATCGGGCGGGAAAAGGCATCATTACTGGGTTTCTGATTAATCAATTTTTTCATACCTATGATTGCTGTATGAAATACATAAACAGATGGGCGATTCAACACAACACAAGTTGACTCTTGATTGGGATGGGTATAATGAGATTTTTTGGCCGGAGATTGATTGAATTTGTTTGATACAATTCCCAAACTACATGATACAAACAACAGCCATTATCGCGCGAGCCCCTGAGATTAATGTTGCGATTCTTCATTTTTCCCTTCAGGATTAATCGTGCGATCGCTACTTTGTGGGTGTTCAGTCTGGTACGAGGAAGCCGCCTTAGTCAATAAATACGCCACCAGAGAGCTCAGGGAACGCTGCTCGCTCTCGGCCCATACTTCCAACACTTGCTTGACTTCCTTGTCCAGGTAGGCAGTAATTACGTCTGCCTTTCTTCGGCTTGGCACTTTTATATCAATCTATACAACTCCTGTCATCTTACCGCTTGCAAAGCGAAAAACAGTTTGTTACAGTATATAGCAGTAAGTTACCGTAACAGACCGCTCGAAATCAAAGCCAGCAGTACAGGCTCACAATCAAAGCCAGCACTACAGGCCCACAATCAAAGCCAGCAGTACAGGCTAACAATCAAAGCCAGCACTACAGGCCCACAATCAAAGCCAGCAGTACAGGCTAACAATCAAAGCCAGCACTACTGACTCACAATCAAAGCCAGCACTACTGACTCACAATCAAAGCCAGCACTACTGACTCACAATCAGCTCCACTGGCTCCCAAAACAAAAAAGCTGGCCCGCTAAGACCAGCTCACATTAAATAAGTTAAGGACAATCTATCATGTTTCAATCATCCCCGGACACCAGCGTCGATGTGGAAACCGTCCCAACTCTTGACAGAGGAGCGTTCTCTTCCACGGACATCCCCAAAAGCTTCAAAAAATACCCCTACTCCAGTTCCACCAGTCCCGAAACCATTGTTCAACTAGAAAAGCAAACCTCCGAAATCCGCACTAGCTACCGCACCGTCAGCGTTGCCCTGTTCGAGTTTGGGGACAAACTGCTTGCACTCAAAGAAAAAGTCAAAAAAGCTCGATTGAAGTGGTCAGACTGGCTCCAGTACCATTTTCCCGATACAAACAAACAAACTAAAGACGCAATGGCGATCGCCCGTATTTGTCGGCAGTTGAGAGATACGGAGTGCCACCTCGTCGAAAAAATGCGCGGTTGGGGAACCCCCGTCATCGCCGTTCTTTGTAGAGGTGGGATCGAACTCGTCAAAAAGTTTCTGTCTGAAAACGACAACCCCGCAGGATGGACTGTTAAAGCCGCCAAAACTTTCGTACAGCAGTGGAAACAGCCGAAGGCCAACAGCAAGCGCAAGCATTCAACAAAAAGTGCCACCCCCAAAAGTGCAAAACCAAATTTTGAACCCGCCCCCGACTCCACCACCAACCGCCGGCTGATTCTTGAACTAGCCTATTTGCGGAACCTGAAAGCCACGCTGAACGAAGAATTGGATGTTTCAGTCACAAAAGAAGTCAGGGAGAAGCTCAGACAGGACATCTTGCACGCTGACATCAAGATTGAGAGGGCGATCGCGCAGCTAATCGAATCATCAACACCTGCTGCCGCCTCAAACCATGAACCTGAAATGGATACAGCCGAAAGCCAGTTAGAATCCAGCTTGCAAATGGAAGAACAACTGCGACAAGAAAACACATCTCTCAAAGTCAAACTAGAGCAACTGGAAACGCAACAGCAGTTCAACTCAAACCCGCACTCTCCCAAAGTTACCGCCGCGATCGAACAATACCAATTGCAAATGAGCGCTCTCATAGTTCAGCTAGAACAACAGCAGCAAGAAAACGCCAGACTGCAACAGCTCTTCCAAGAAAAAGAAGCCTTCTGGGTACAGAGTGCAAGCAAAAACTGGCGAACCGAAAAACAAGCACTCGAACATAAAATTGCCGAATTGGAAAAAGCCCTAGAACAGACAAAAAGCACCGCAGTTAACCCGTCAAATGATGTGGCTGCCAACAAGGAGCTAACTTGGAAACCCGATGACATAGTAATAATTACCCAACACAGCGCCGAAGCCAACGCCGGCAAAATCGGTAGATTTGCAGGTACGAAAATTGCAGACAGCGGACTGCTTGACGTTGACTGCGCGATAGTCATGCTTGATGAAGGAACGCCTTTTCAATATCTGTAGTGGTAGGGTGGCCACACTAGCCCGCGTCTTGGTGAGTGCCGAGCAAGGTTTGCTTTCGTCTTGCTGTAGAAAGATGACGGTGACGTGAGTAAGCCCGCGTCTTGGTGCGCGATCGACCTTACCTCATCCTACCAGTTGGCGATCGGCAATAAATCTAGTTTATTGGTAATTACCTGTTAAAAGAAGAAATTTTAGCGATCGCCCGCAACCAATTTTTAAGGATTTGAGAGCCTTGTTTACCACCTTTTGATTGATTTTGATTTAAGCAGATATCGCGCTGCGATTTTTGAGTGAGAAATTGACCTTAAAACTTATCAAAACAAATCAAGTGCATTGACTGCACAGTTAAAAACTCATGTCAATCTTAAAAACAAAGCGAGATTTGATTTCTGCCCTGCCACTCAAACATTTGAAGGATATACCACCTTCAACTGAGTTGCCGGTCAATTTTGCCAAAATTCATCCTCCGCGCTTTGAGTGCGGCTTTAGGGTGCGCTGGGTCGATGTTGGCGAAGAAGCTGACTGGGGAATAGTTATCGGCAAATTTTACAACTACGAACCGCGCCTGCGCTGTTGGATATGGTGCTACATAATTTGCCTTAATCCTGATTCCAAGAGTGCAGCTTGGTGTCAATTTGATACGGCGTGGGAGGAAGATTTAGAGAGGTATCAGGATGAAAAAGCCATATACTTTGACAGATAGAGAACGCAATTTAATTGCAATTTACAGCCAATGCCAATTGGGCATGACACCGAGACAGTTTTATGTCAAATGGGGGGTAAGTTACGAGCAAATTGCCGAAATTTGTTCCCGCTCTAATTCGACGGTGCGGGGTTGGTTTAAACGCGGAAAAAATCGAAGATTTCCTACTGCTGTCGATTTGCGTCATTTGGCTCTAATGGATTTTCTGCTCGAACACTTTGAGGAAATTCCAGAGATACTGGCGAGCTTGCTGTGTCCGCCTTCTGAATAATAGGGTGCATTCAAAGAGAATGCGTTAAAAGAGAATTTGAGCTGTTTGATGCACAAACCTAATTAATTGTCAACATCAACGTGACCTGTCTTGAAGAATATTGTCTCAATTAACGTAATGACAAGCAGTCAACAACAACGCAATCTGTTACTGTCACGTCACTGCTGAGGTGAAAATGACCTATTCTGAGAGATTACATCCGTGGTGCATCGTTAAGTTGCTCCCTAATTGTCAGCGTATTATTGTAGCGCGATTTCGCAGGAGGAACGATGCAGACGATCATTTTCGAGTTTTGCAACGGTTAGTCAAAGAATTCACATTTGTGATTGTTTTTGACCTCCCACCAAAGCCTACTTTACCTAAAGGATAACGGCGAAGGCAGCTCTGTTTCAAGTCGAATTAATCGACGAGATACCTGGATTAGCTGAAACAGCATTCAACTCTCACCTCCCTCCAGGTAGGTGAGAGTTGATATTAGAATGCGACGTTATACACATACCTCTTTGGGAAAACGCTGCGGCACAAGTTTATATTGTTTTTCT
Organism: Microcoleus sp. PH2017_34_RAT_O_A; assembly: GCF_020737885.1. Taxonomy (NCBI): domain Bacteria; kingdom Bacillati; phylum Cyanobacteriota; class Cyanophyceae; order Oscillatoriales; family Microcoleaceae; genus Microcoleus; species Microcoleus sp. PH2017_34_RAT_O_A. The sequence goes on from NZ_JAEQDD010000046.1 coordinate 15,199, forward strand.
AGCCATAAGTTCGCCTCTTCATAAGTTAAACTTAAAAATATTAGTTGATAATTTTGAGATGGATCGTAAACACAGCTAATTCCCTGCTTATCTCTAACCAATAGCATAACTTTTAGAGGAAAATTAGTTGTATCTATCCACAATTCTGTAAATTCCCAGTCATCTGATGGATGTTCCATGAGATAAAATGATGTACTTTCAATTTCCCAATCAACCCATTCTAACGGATCTTCAAACGCACCTTCTAGCCCAAACAAACTTACTGTTTGACCAACATCGGGAAAATCATCATCTATGAGTGTTCTAGAGTTTTCTTCTAGAGGTTTGAAATGATGAGAACCAGGAGGTTCTTCTATATATCCGGTTAACTGACGTACCGATGATTTCACTCCCTCGAAAATTAGGTAAGATTTTGAGAGGAAAATTATTTCATTTTGGGGATTAAGTGGATGACTTGGTAGTAAGCCTAGTTGACGGGTGGGAATGACGACTTTTGAATCGCGAATTAAAGGTGGATCGAAGTTACAATTGGTAAAATAGAGTAGGTCAAAATGATTGCTAATTATAGTCATTAAATTTTCTCCAAAATAGTAGTTTTTAAGCTAGATAACGGAATTTCTAAAGTGCCATCATTTCTGGGAGTTTCCCTAGAAAATTTTTGATTGGTAAATCTGGTGTCTAGTGGCGCGTTTTCTTGCACAACTATTAATCCCAGTTGCTCTAGGGTTTCGGCATTTGGGAGTTTGCCGAAAGGATTTCTTTTCGTGGCATTGATATAAATACGACCTCCTAGTTTTAGTACGGGTGCTGCATATTCAAGGAAATATGCCTGGGGGTTACTGGCGATAATTTGGTCTATACTCTGTCTAGGTAGTTTTGGTAACAGTTCCGCAATTGATGTTTTAATTCCTGACTCAGCTATCAAGTCAACGTTGATAGCTTCGGCCATCTGAGATGTTTTACCGCCAAATAAATCGAGGGTTATATTTTGTCCTAAGATAAGTCGATCGGTAATGAATTCGACTCCTTCTGTTATATTTAACCTTAACTCAGAAGAGAAAGCCAACGGATCGCTATTTTGAGCGGGTTCTGTGGGTTCATTAGGCGATGTTGACCGCTCGTCTTCAGTTGGCATTGTGCATATATTTTTGGGGATACTTAAGTTTGGAAAGAGTAGTAAATAATCAAAGCGCGAACTCTTTTATATTTACTCTCAAACATAACATATATTGCATGGAAAGGCGATCGATCTTTGATCTGGGCGATTGTAAAAGGATCGCGAAAAAGTCGAATTAAATGCAAGTCAGGGGTGGACATGACTTTGATTTAATTATCCACAGTGGCTCAAAGTCAAGCGAGGATGAGTCATTCAGTCATAGAAAAACTGTCCGAAGTATTAACGAAAAACGAGCTTGCGTCCCCCGTGCCCCGGCCGTGGGGATGTAAGCGATTCGCGGATGGGGCCGCCAATCTAGACTTCGAGCCTTTAGCCTTCCTTACTCCTTGCCGTGGCCACAAGAAAGAACACACGAGTTCGCTCACCGTCCGGCGAGGACTCACGAAATAAGAGCCAAATCGATCGATATTTTATGCCGCCTTCGGCGTAAAATTTAGTATTTATAACGTCAGTTTGAAAGAGTAAATGCTCGACTTACTCCCAGAGCAACAGCCGGAAACATTGAATTTGCGCTGTCCGGTCCCCCTGACTCAGCATCCAGCAGCAGTGTACCTCGACAGTTTGGGGAGCGAACGGTCAAAGGCAACCATGAGAGAAGGACTCAATATCATGGCCCGAATGCTGACGAGCTCTGAGTGTGACGCAATGACTTTGAATTGGGCGGCATTGCGCTACAAACATACTGCGGCTCTACGCTCGGCTATGGAGAAAAAGTACGCCCCCGCGACGGTGAACCAAATGCTGTGCGCCCTGCGGCGGGTGTTAAAGGAAGCTCTGCGGTTGGATTTAATCGACCCAATAGATTACAGTAAGGCGGTGGATGTCAGGAGTATCAAGCAATCGGGAAAAGTTAGGGGGCGGGCGCTAACGCTCTCTGAGATTGCTGCATTGATGCAAAGCTGCTCTGGTAAGACTCCTATTGATGTTAGGGATAAGGCGCTGATTGCTATCTTGCGTGGGGGTGGCATCCGTCGCGGTGAGGCGGTTAATCTGTTGAGGCGAGATTTTAACTTATCCACCAGAGCGCTGTTCATCCGAGAAGGTAAGGGCAAGAAAGACAGGACGGTTTACCTCCCGGAGTCTGCTTGCGTTTTGGTGTCCGAGTGGCTGGAGTTGAGGGGAGAGGCTCCGGGGCCTCTGTTGTACCCGATTCGGAAGGGGGGCGAAATTCAGCGCCGACGCATGACGGAGGATGGTGTGTTGAAGATTGTGCAGCGGCGGGCGTTCCTCGCTGGGGTGGAGTCTTTTAGTCCCCACGACTTCCGACGCACGTTTTGCTCGGACCTCCTTGATGCTGGGGTGGATATTGTTACGGTGCAAAAGTTGGCGGGTCATGCTTCTCCGGTAACTACGGCAAAGTATGACAGGCGTGGGGAGGAAACTAAGCGGCGGGCGGTGCAGCATTTAGAGTTTTAGTCTATAAAGCTTCACGACACAGCTATAAAGCTAATTTTATAAAGTGACTAAAAGCACTGCTGTAATAGCCATTGAGTCGCTTAGGTCTATTATATAAGTATTTTTAATATAGGTACTACCTTGGTCACAGTACCTATATTAAAGGTATTGTACCCGATCCATCTGTACTGTTTTGTGCGTCAAAGGTCGCCAACTTCCCACCGGGACTATAGTACCAATACCCTGGAATAAGGGGCTAAATGCCCAAATTAACGAACGCTATTTTCCTCCACAGACTCTATAGATGCGTGTTCAAAAGGCGCGGTGCGTGTTTAAAAAGGCGCGGTGTGTGTTTAAAAAGGCGCGGTGCGTGTTTAAAAAGGCGCGGCGCGCGTTTACGTTTAAAAGGCGCGGTGCGTGTTAAAAAGGCGCGTTTACGTTTAAAAGGCGCGGTGCGTGTTAAAAAGGCGCGGTGCGTGCTTAAAAGGCGCGCGGTGCGTGTTTTATAGCAATTGAACAACTTGATTAAAAGCGCTTCGCGCTGGAGTAAAAACCACCTGTCCCGAATTGGAAGTGGCTCAGGTGGGACAACCCCAGAACAAGGAGTCAAAAGCTATGTTAGGAGAAATCTTTTCTGACGAAATTGCAGTATTGCAAGAAGAAATCCGCATCAAAGAGGCGCAGATATCGTCGCTGCAAGGAGCAGAACTTAGCGTTATCGATGCGATGACTGCATTGAGTTCCGCCATCGCCACAGCAACCGAAATAGCACCACTGGCGATCGAGAAATTGAAAAAGTCGGTCATGTCCCTGTGGAACAACGACCCTAACGACAGAGCCCCCGACGATGGCAACCAAGACAGCGACAGCCATCCCGAAAACAGTGGCAACAGCAACCAAGACAGTGACAGCCATCCCGAAAACAACGACAACACGGAAAACAGCTTCTTGACAGAAAAACAAGCAAACTTAACTTACTGTGGCGACAACCGAATCGGTCAAGTGTATTCTTCTGACGGAGAGATACAATTTTCTTACCTGAGAGGGAATAATAAAGCAAAACTTGAATCATGGGGCAGATACTTGATTCGAGAAAAATATGCTGCTGGATTCCAATTACGCGCACCAAATTGCGTTACAGCCTGCAAGCACGAAATCAAAATCTGGGGGTTAAAAAACATCCAAATACTGTACTTGATCAATCTGAACAAACAGCCTCCATCCGCTGACTTTGCAGAAATAAATCCAAGTACGCTTACCTTTCCCAAACAGTATGAAGTGCGTAGGAACACAAAAGCTGTTTTCGCAAGTTCTGACTATCAAGAAGCTCTCGATTTTTACAAAGGCGAAATCAAAAACCCAATAACCGTTATTGCTACTCTACTAGACCCGGAATACCGAGTATTAGAGCAGTTCCACGTTGGTGTCATAACCAATACAAATCGAGTTATTTTGCTTGCCTAAAAATCTGCTTATAACTGCATTTTTTGGCATTTGTACGGAAAACCTACGGCACGAATCCTGACAATTTACAGCCGGGTTTTCTGTACAAATACTATTTAAGCGCTCCGCGCAGAAATTCTCGAACTATAAAAATAGATCAGAATTTCCATGCAACTAATCCATCTTAATTGGGAAAGCCTCAGCATCTTAGATAAAGAAGAGTCTTTCAAGTTAGAATATTCGGATTTTGAAAAAAGACACAACCCGCACCGATACGTAACAATGTGCAAAAGCGAAGCAGGTCAAATGCACCTTTTAATGAAACAAATTCCCTTGAATGTTCCAGTGCAAAAGATACTAGAAAATTATCCTAAACTTGCTAACTGTATAAAGCTGATACAGTTACAAATCCAGGAAATATTTCGCCTGAATACATCGCAACAAGTACACCAAGATTATACGGTGCAATTACTCTGGGAAAACTGTCTAATTTGGTCGGAAATAGACCTCATAGTTATCAACCCAGAAAAATCTCAATTTCGCTGTATTAACTGGACTTGGAACGAAGGAAATGTTCCAACAGAAGCGACCATACAGCAGCACTGGAAAACACAACTACCTCTCTTTCTTCTAACAAAAAGCTACAATTTAGCACCAGAAAGTCTCAGTTTTACTAACTGGTTTGTGAACGGTTGCAGCAATACAAGTGTAGAGTACAACTTTGACTACAACACTGCACAGTTTAATTCGTTCTTTGAACGCCTGCACAAAACGCTGCAAAAGCTATCAACAACGCAGCCAGAAATAAAGAATCCAAACGAATACTATTTGCGACTGGCCCAGGAAGCTCCAGAAGTTGAAATTTAACTGGGAATTACGCTATGGCCTCTGCACAAAGGTATTTTGTAGGGCAATTGCTCGTAAAAATATCTTTGTGCGATCTAGCTTATAGATCGATTATACAAAACTTATGTAAATATCTGTATACACAAAATCACTTTTTTGTCAATACTGGCAGAAGTAGAAATTTTGCGATCGGGCTGAGAAACCCGACTTCTTCAATTGGATTTATCTGTGTAAAACATCCTGATGACTCTGCCTGACAGTCGGAATTGATGCTATACATACAAATAAATCTTAAACATGAAACTAAATTTGGCAATACCTGGATTATTGATCGCACTGTTAGTTGGCTGTAACGACACTACTACAGTTGCAACATCAGCATTACCAAGCGCCGCACCCAGTCCGACAACCACTCCGGTAGTACCTGAAAAAACATCAGGTGGTGCAAAATATACACCCAAATCCCTCGGATTATCTGAAGCTCAATTTAAGGATATTTCTCAACTTCAAGGACTTCCATACAGTATAAAAAATGAATCTGGAGCAGTTGATATCTCTAAGCAGTTTAGAATTGCTTTGCCTGCATCCATTCCTGACGGATTTCGTGTTGATAAAGTTGAAGTATTCAAAGGAGAATATCCTGGATATTCAATTTTATATAAAAACCAAAATAATGAATGTTTTTCGTTGAATAATTTTACAAATTCACGGGAATATCGTTCATATGCTGTTGTCGTTGAAACATTTGAGGTTAGCTCAATTGGACTAGGCAAAATATCAGTTAACTATTTTAAATACGATCGAGATTCTGACAAGAGTTATATGAAAGCAAAAGACATTATAGACGGACAAGTTTATAAATTTAATTCTCCTATAGAAAGTTGCAATGTCATTAGTAAACAAGAAGCGATTAAAGTCATAAAATCAATCGATTATGTTTTCTAGTTTTATAACACTTAAAAATCGTGCTTATAATGCGATCCGAACTGATATATTATCCTATAAACCTGGTTTTTGCGTAATATCATGTCCGGCCACGTAAGACTATTGATGCAACCGGACATGATATAAATCTCTAGTTTAAAAACCCGATTTCTCCAAAAATTTGCATTTCTCGGCGTAAAATATCCTGATGACTCTGCCTGACACTTGCAATTGATGCTATACACATACAGATAAAGGTGAGACATGAAACTAAATGTGGCAATCCCTGGATTACTGATCGCACTGTTAGCTGGCTTTAGTGGCACTAATCAGAATACTACTGTTTCGCTAACAATGGGAATACTAACGGCGAACGCAGCTAGCCGCACTAGCAATCCGGCAAGATCTCAAACTCCACGAAAACCAAAATATTCACCCAAATCTCTGGGACTATCTGAAGCTAAATTTAAGGAGATTTCTCAGCTTGAAGGACTTCCATACACTATGAAAAATCCATATGGAAAAGTTGATATCTCCAAAAAATTTAGAATTGCTTTGCCTACATACATTCCTGATGGATTTCGTGCTAAACTTGAAGTATCCAAAGGAGAAAATCCAAGATATTCAATTTTATATAAAAACCAAAACAATCAATGTTTTTCGTTTAAGGGCTTTATACCGAAAGGTTCTCCTTATTCACATCCTGTTGTCCTTGAAACGTTTGATGTTAGCTCAATTGGATTAGGACAAACATTAGTTAACTATGTTAAATACGATCGCTCCTCTGACAAGAAGCTTATGAAAACAAGCTTTCGGATAAACGGACAAAGTTATGAATTTGAGTCTTCAGAAGAGAGTTGCACTCTCATTAGTAAACGAGAAGCAACTAAAGTTATAAAATCAATAGATTATCTTTTATAGGTTTTTAATACTTGAAAGCTGTATTCATCTAACGCTATCAGAACTGATGCAGGACGAGCCTATAAACCGGGTTTATGCGTAATATTAGACCTCTCCCATAATTATTGTGGAACAGGCATCTTGCCTGTTCAAGGCTGTCTTTTTGGGAGATGTCTATTCTGCCTGACACTTGGAATTGATGCTATACACACATACAAATAAAGGTTAAACATGAAACTAAATTTGGCAATTCCTGGATTACTTATCGCACTGTTAGTTGGCTGTAGCGAAACTACTACAGTTGCACCAACAGCATCACCAAGCGCCACACCCAGCCAGACAACCACTCCGGTAGTACCTGAAAAAACATCAGGTGGTGCAAAATATACACCCAAATCTCTCGGACTATCTGAAGCTAATTTTAAGGATATTTCTCAACTTCAAGGACTTCCATACACTATGAAAAATCCATATGAAAAAGTTGATATCTCCAAGAAATTTAGAATTGCTTTGCCTACATACATTCCTGATGGATTTCGTATTGCCAAAGTTGAAGAATCGAAAGGAGAAGATCCAAGATATTCAATTTTATATAAAAACCAAAACAATCAATGCTTTTATTTTGGTGGCTTTATAGATAGAGGGAGCCGTCTTTCACTTACTGTTAACCTTGAAACATTTGAGGTGAGTTCAATTGGGTTAGGCAAAACATTAGTTAAGTATTTTAAATACGATCGTTCCCCTGACAAGAACCGTATGGAAACAAGCTTTCGGATAAACGGACAAGGTTATAACTTTAATTCTCCAATAAGTGAAGAGAGCTGCACTCTCATTAGTAAACGAGAAGCGATTAAAGTCATAAAATCTATAGATTATGTTTTCTAGTTTGTTAACACTTGAAAGCCGTATTCATATAACATTATCAGAACTTATTGTCATATAAACCGGTTTTTTTTGCATAAGTTCTGAGCGTGTATATCTAAACTTAGCCTCGATAAGCCTCTCCAAAGAATCTTGTCTGGTAGGTGACACGAGCAGCCCTTAACTTTATTTTCAGGAGAGGTCTATTGACGTAATTAAAATAGTTAAAACAATGAAGCTATGTGCAGTCATAGGTTTTCATTGACATACCTTAAGAGTATCTTTCTCCGCAGGATGAGACTTCAGATAATCTTGCAGCCACCCACAGCCCTTCTGCATCAAACTCGGCAGTGACTCAATTGCGTGGACGCTGACAAACCCTCGATCGCCAGCTAGCGCAATCTGCTGACTATCTGGACTAAATGCAACCCCCCAAATCGCTCCCTTTGGATTTCGGAATTCTGCTACCTGACGACCCTCAAAATCCCACAGCCTTACTGTGCCATCCATCCCCGCAGTCGCAATCAATTTATCATTCGGGCTAAGTATCAACTGATTAATCCCGTTTTGATAGCTAAAAAATTCTTTCTTTGGCTTGCCTGAACTATCCAAAATCTTCACATCACCACTCTTATCCGCCGTCACAATCCGATTCCCATCCTGCGTAATTCCCAATCCCCGAATTTGATTCTTATGCACCTTCTGCCACTTGCTAATTTGCTTACCAGCTAAATCCCACATCGCCACATTACCATCCCAATCCGCAGTCACAATCCGCTTTCCATCGGAGGTGAACACCACACGAGATACTACCCCTTCCTGTTTTGGAATCGTCGCCACCAATTCCCCATTCGGGCTTTTAGGCTTCCAAATCCGCATCGTCTTGTCATAGCTACCCGTCGCAATCAACTGGCTTTTGGGACTCACAGCAACACTGGCAATACCGATTTGATCTAGCTCTTGCTTCTCTTCGTTGCCTCCCAGCTCTGCTTGTGGTTTAGTCAAACTTCCTGCCAAATCCCATGCTCTGGCAGTATTTGTTTCTCCACCTGCCACAATGAATTTACCATCCTTAATATCTGGACTAAAGGCAATATCCTGCACCTTTTTATTCTCAACAATTGCTTCTTTCCAAACCTTCATTTCCTTTCCAGATGTAGCATCCCACTGCCGCATAACACCTTCATCGCCTGCACCTGCAATAGTTTTTCCATCGGGACTAAATGCGATCGCATTCACATCATCCTTAAACCCAGTCAATTCAAGTCGCTGTAAAGGCTTATCTGCCAAATTCCACAACCGCACAAATCCATCTCGCCCCGCAGATACTAATCGCTTCCCATCTGGGCTAAAACTAGCAGTCAAAACCACCCCTCGATGCCCTCGAAAATCTTGGATTTGCTGCCCCGTTTTGGAATTCCACAACTTCACACTCCCGTCATCAGATCCGGTTGCGACACTCTTACCATCAGGGCTGAAATTAACCACCATCACCCATCCTTGATGCCCTTCTAGTCGCCGGACTTCTTGCCCATTCACTGTCCAAATTCTGGCTCGATTATCATCCGAAGCCGTTGCCACAAACTGGCCATCTGGACTCAGACTTACTCCCAACATTTTTTTGATTTGCGGATGTTTGAGTTCACCCAGCTTATTTCCCGTAATCGTCCAAATCCTAGCCAGTCCATCATTTCCAGCCGTTGCGAGTGTTTGCCCATTTTTACTAAAGGAAATTGCTGTTACCTTGTTCCCATGAGCTGCCCAAGTTTTGAGTTGCTTGCCAGATTTATCCCACAGATAAACCGTGCCGTTGCCCTTTCCTGCGATGATTTTCTGACCATCAGGACTAACTGCGATCGCGCTAAAACTCTCGTTGTTCTGCTTGCCGTTAGCCAGCAACTGCTTAATTTGCTTGCCCGATTTATCCCACAGCCGCACTGTCCCATCTTCACCCGCACTAGCAATGACTGGATTCTGGGCATTTCCTCCAACACTTACGGTATTCACACCACTCTCAAAACCTCCCTCATGCCCTTTAAGGCTTACTTCTTTTTTACCAGCCAAGTTCCACATTTGAAGAGTATCTTCTTTGTTTTCTTTGCCTTCGCCAGCGGTTATAAAGCCTTTGTCTCCTGGCAGAAATACAGCACCTTTGACCTCACCCTGTCCCGCCTCAAAATAATTTTGTTCGTGAATATCATCCAGGATTTTTTGTACTGCCAATACTGGACTCACAGCAGGATAATCTTTGAGATCACGCCTATTCCCAATCAAGTTTTGTAAGTCTTGAGTGCTTTGCATTGCCGAGACTAAAGAACTTAACTCTCCTGATTTGAACTGGAATAAGGCGTTAACACCTGCCTGCTCTAGCTGTGTACCTTTTTGAGCTTCTTGCTGTTTGTCAAAAGATATTTTTGCTGACGATCCAAATACAACAGCCACAAGTAAACCAATGATAGTTCCTATCTTGATTCTTAGTTTTGCTTTCCGATTCGCATCTGCTAAGGTTTCATTAGCTTCAATTAATATGCGTTCCTCAAATTCCTTGTCTTGAAAACATTTCCAACTTTCATCAATGTATTCTCGTTCGTCAGGACTGAGATAATTTTCCCGATCGTCACGCCATGTTTTAGCTTCAGTTAGAGGAACCCCTTGCAAAATATAGCCTTTATCTTTTTTATTAATTATCCACGGACTCATATACACCCGCATTCGTTCTTGCCAGGTGCGAAATTCGCGATCGCCATCTATCCATTTCTGCAAGCGTTCCCATTTCTGAATAAGAGCTTCATGAATCAGCTCAACAGTTTCTTCCCGTTCAACAAATTCAGAACTTGGAGATTGAAAACTAGAGTCGGATTTTTTTTCAACTTCTTGGATTCCTGTAACAATCAGACGCCGATTGGCAAACGTTGTAACCACATTCCAATTGTCTTCCCCTACTTCTGCACGAGTTGCCAGCCTTCTAGTATGCTCGATTCCTTCTCCTGGATATATTAACTGAATAAAAATTTGTTGCGCTTTTTGCTTTTCTTCTTCCGTTAAATTATTGTATGCTTTCTCTGCATCTTCAGCTAGCGCATTCTCCACACCACCAATAGCTTCATAAGCCTCAATGCTGAACATTCCTTGAGGCTGCTTCCACAACTTTTCCAAAGCAAATTCGAGCAAGGGAAGATTCCCTGGCTTTCCCTCTACCGCATTGAGAATACGTTCGGTGAGTCCCGATTCAATTTCTACACCTTTTGCCTGGGAAGGTTTTTCTATAACTTTTTTCAATTCAGCACGGTTCATAGGTCCCAATTTTAGATCCGCATTTTGCAACGCATCCGCAAACGGTCTATAAGAGAGAGCTTTACCCAAAAAGTCAGCCCTAAGAGTTATGACACAATGAAATTTGTTATTGCTTTGATTAACAGCTTGCAATATTTGATTTAAAAAGCTGTGTTGTTCTTCCTGATTCTCGCAACGGGTATACAGTTCCTCAAACTGGTCGGCAAACAATAATATGCGATCGCATTGATTTTTTTGCAATATATCGGAAATCACATCTGATAACTGGAAACTTCCTGTCTGAAGTTCGATTGCGAGTTTACTGGCTTCCTTTTTTTGATCTACATAGCTCATCTGACTTTCCAACCGAGGAATCAGCACTGATGCTAAGTTAAAGAAAGGACTTTTGTTTTCATTGCCAGTACGGAATGAGTCGATCAACCAGTTGCCTTTCTTCCGTAGCAACGGAAACAATCCCGCATAAACTACGGAAGATTTGCCACTTCCAGAATCCCCAAGAACCGTCACTAAAGGTTTTTCTAGTACAGCATCGACCAATTGCTGCACGAAATTTTCTCGTCCAAAAAATACGTCTTTATCTTCTTCTCGGAATGCTGACAAGCCCCGATACGGGCAAGAAGTATCGGAGCTACCTACTTTCCCTCGTCAAATGCCTTTTTATACATTCGTTTAATGGGCTGAAAAACCCTTCTCAACGAACTTTCTGTATCCATCTCTAATTCATAGGAAACAAGTCCAGGAATTAGAGATAAAACCAACTTTGCTTTCCCTGCTGCAAGTTGACCGGGTTCGTTCAGTTTATCTAGAATTGCTTGCAGCTTCTGCATCAGCTCAGCAGGATATTTATCAGGTTGGCTTTGAATCAATTCCGCTTCCTGCACAACTTCGATGATGGCATCACTGGCTTCAGCTTCTGCAACATCACAAGTACGTGCTTCTTGCGCCAGAAGCTGCCAATATTCAGCCTCACACTTGCGAATATCTGGTAGAACTCGTTCTCGGATGCGCTGTTTGATACTGGTTATTTCAAAAGTATTTGTGGTCATGGCGAGATCTTTCTCCGCCTCACCAAGTGTCTCGTATCGCAATTCTAAGGTTTTTTCTAAGTCAGTTAATCTACGGATTGGGGGCATTAGTTTGTCCTTGATTATCGATGTTCAAGAAGTGTGATTATTTTACACCTTCGCTCCTCCGGCAGCCTCAGCCGGATGTTTTGGAGTTTACCATATTCCTTAAGGCATATCTATGCTGAACGATCGCCCCCACTCTCCCAAACCCATAAAAAAAACCGTGAAGCGCACCTATCCCGTCGGGAATCGCCCCCCAACCACGAAAATGTCACCAAATCAATCAGGGATTTGCGCGCCTCACTAAAATCAATTCAGAACCGGGCTGTACGCCTAATTCCCTTAAAGTACCTGCCCTCAATTCCAAAACTGTATCCACCGGATGCGGGTAATAAACGGGTTCGCCTCAATTCAAGCTGGGTAATTAAACTTGACATTCATATTTTGTAGTTTCTTTTTTGTACTGCATCCAGGTATTACCCATAGCTGTATGCCTGTAGCTATCAAGGGCGCGGTAGTCATCCCAAACGTTGTTTCCAAACCCCTTACTATTCAGTTAATTCCAGGTGTGTATCGCCCACTCATACATAAATTTATCAACTTTAGAAACTGTATTACGCTATAATCTAGTTATCGAGTTAGGTGTTGCAATTGAATCGCCCCATCCAGCTTCTTCGAGTTCGAGATATGCAGGTGGTTGATGCCATCCTGACCTCTGTTACCCAAAAGCATTTAGAAGATGCCGCTACCCTGTGGGAACCAATCCTTAGAGGTAGTGGGGGAAGAATATGAATACTGGGATTGGGTGAGCAAAAGTTATCGAACTAAATTTTTACCGGGAGATGAACTATATGCCATTGAGTGTGATGGCACAACTCAGGGTTTAATGACAATTGATATCCTAAAAAAACGCTGCTATATTGAGTCTCAATTAAGACATAGATTGGTGTATATCAGGGCCCTAGCAACGGCTCCTTGGAACCGACTTGCTATCAGAGTTCCACCTACTTATAAAGGAGTAGGTGGAACTCTGATAGATTTTGCGATCGCCCGCAGTGAAGAATTAGGATACCAAGGGAGAATAGGCTTGCACGCATTGCCTGGTGCGCTAGTATTTTATAGAAAATTGAGAGTGGGGCTGCTAGACTGCGGTCCAGATCCTGAAGAACCCGACAATCTTAATTACTTTGAAACATTGAGGACAGACAGATGAGTAAATCAATTCCCTCCGAGCCTCAACCCGCAACAGACGATACAACCCGCCACCAGCGTTTGATGGAACTGGTAGAAGCTGAAGATGCAGCTAACGGAGAAGTTGGCTGCGGCCGGAATTTAGGAGATCGACCTTCACTTTATTTAAAAACCTGTGGCATCAATATATCCGATGAGAAGTTAAGAAGTTTGTTGAGGGAGTATTTAGGTCATTTATTGATGGAGGTAGATTTTGACTCGATCGTCACCCAAGTGAGTTATTTTGTAGAATCGCTAGTAGTGCAAGAAAGCACTCGATCGTCGAATCCCCAACCGAAATTAACGCCCAAAGAATCAGTTGCAGAATACATTCCCAGGCCAGAACTCAAACAGTGTATTGAATCGGAATTGGGGGAGTTTTGTTCGTTAAGTGCGATCGAGCAAATTGTTCTGTATACTCGCCAAGTAATTCACAATTCAATTTTACAACCCCGGCATAAGTGGCCCCAACCTATTTGGGTGCTAAACTCTAGGGAAAAGGTGTATATTGCTCGGGCTTCTACTTTAGATGCAGCAATTGCCCGAGTGAAAGCACAGTACCCTCACGAAACCGGAGAATTGCAAGTCATCAAAGTCGGAGGTCTTCTCGCGCCCGATCGAGTTATTTCCTTGGACTTGAATGATGATTTTAGATAAAAAAATTGCCCAGTTAACCGCGACAGAGTATCCCGAAGCTCATCACTTCGGGCATATAAAAAACTTTTGCTTTGCACTGTCTGGAATTACTGTTGCCTAAGCCCTGAGATATTAGTTGACTCGCGTTGATGGGATGTAACGGAGTCACTGCTATTCAAGTTTCCATAATGGCAAATGCAGCATCCGTAATAGAACTATAGCAATCCTAAATGAGTCGTAAATCTTTTTACCCCGCCCCAACCCTCCCCTTACTAAGGGGAGGGAATAAGAAATTCACAAATGATTTAGGATTGCTATAGCTGGCACATTAGACAGAATGGTCAGTAATTCTTGATTAGCAGCCATGCGGACGAAGGTATCTGGTGCAGAGATGCCAGTACCTTGGATGAGGTATATATCAAAGCTCAAAAACCTTGAGCTTCATAGAATCTGGCGTACCTCATCTTTTTGAGAAAGGCTATACACTAATTATTAATTCTTAAGTTTATGTAAAATACCCCGTAAAATCGGGGTATTTTATCATTAAACTCAATAAGGATAAAACTCTGAAGATGGACGATAATTTTCAGAGTTTACAGGAGCTGTACCGCCGCTTTCGACTCCTGTGTTACCGATAACCGCAGGCAAAGAAGCAGGATTTACCGTTGGGGGAAAAGGGAATGAATTATTAACTGGTTGCGGTGAAGCAACTGTATTTGAGGAAGCAGGAATAGAAGGAGTCGCAGTTGGAGAAATTGCCGTTGGCAACAAGCAATAAGTATAATAACGCGCTGCCATTGCACCTCCAAACATCACAGTGCCGACCGAATATGTGCGACAGCTTTGTCCTGTCGCAGATGGAGAACTCAAGGTAAAATTCGGAGGCTGACTAACAGGTCGCTCCAACCCCCCTGGTGAACTGAAAGAGTTGCCGAAATTAGCTGAAACGCTTGGTCGCTCCAACGACTCTACAAAACCGCCACCAAAACTGGAATTGCTACTTGGAGCGGGGGTATTGGTAGCAGGAAGAAAAGGTACTTCTCCAAACGGCTGAGCGCTTAAAAAACCTGCAACGTCAGAACCCAACCCATCGGTCGGGGGCAAATTCGATGGCTGTGTTGGCGAGATACCAGGAACTGCTGAAGGCAAATTCGACGGCTGCGTTGGCGAAGTCGCAGAAACTGCTGTAGCCCGCAGCGAATAGCGATTTGGAACCATCGAAGGGTCTTTAGACATCACGATTACTTTGTAATAACCGCTCGATGCTGGCAAAAACGTAAAATAGGGATACTGACTGAAACCCACCTGTCGGTTTGAAGAATCAAAAATTGCAAAAACTGGATTGAAACCGCGTACCTCTGCTCTAAAATCAAACAGAACTTTTTCACCTGCATTCGCTCCAAATAAATGCTCCTCTCCTCGAAGTTGCTGGACAGGATTGCTGCTTTCCCAAAAGTTGGTAAAACGATAAATTGGGCTAGTCGTTCTTACGGCACCAACAACGGGTTCGTTATTCTTCAGTACGGCTGCAACAACAGGCTTAGCAACTACTAAGAAAATCGATGCAGTTAAAATGGCTCCCCAGAAAGTTGAGAATTTCATGATTTTTTTCCTCAAAAACAACCAAGAATTAATGATTGATGCAGTCTAATGACTGCGTTTGACTACAATTAATTCAGAACCGGGATGTACGCCTAATTCCCTTAAAGTACCTGCCCTCAATTCCAAAACTGTATCCACCGGATGCGGGTAATAAACGGGTTTACAATCAGAATGCGCCGCACCGCGACGAAGCAAACATGATTTAACATTCGATGCCATTTTTACAACAGTCCCAGAGCGCAAAAACACCACATCAAGAGAAGCTTCCATATTCGGCATGACCACTGCTACAGATACTGGAGGGTCTACAACAAACATCATTCCCCGGTTGCTCGGAAGTGGCGGTCGAAACTGCAAACCCTTCTCTTTCTCCTCAGAACTGTGGGCTATTTCTAACTCAATTCGCCTGCTTCCCGATATCAAATAAGCTCCTACTTGCAGGTACTGCGCCTGTCGTTTGCTATACTGTACGAATGTTCGCAGCGCCACAACTGAAGGCAGTAAAAGCAGCAAACTCCAACCCAAAAAAGTGTTGGCTATAAACACTTTTTCCGAAAATCTTTGCCAGTCGAACTTTAACCAATTTATCAACATTTACTTAATCCCTCATTTTTTGCTGTTTTATATGTCGGCACTGACGAAGTTGTCGAAACAATTTATCAACATTTACTTGATACCTCCTCTCCCCAAAAAGTAGAAAGTACGGGTGCAAATAAACTCGTATCGGGACTGGAAGCAGGCACGGAAACGTACCGCGATGAATTTTCCATTGCCAGGATTCTATCTGTATCTCTTACGAATAAAGGCGTTATTTTCTTCCTCTCTTCTAAAAAATCATTCAGTTCCAATCTGACAATGCCATGTAAAGTTTTAGATTCGATTGACAAAGGCAAAATCAACAAATCGCTTTCGGGTAAATTGACCAAACACCTCAATTCTTGAATCTGCTCTCTATCTCTTTTGTTCCACAGCGAAAATTCCGAGTTTTTACCGCTCAAGATATTCGCTATTTCTCTAGCTTTTTTTTGAGCGGCGGCTTCTACCATGCGGGCAAGTTCTGCTCCAACAAAATTGTTGGTCATGTTCAGCAAAATCTGCCAATCGCGGTCTGAAAGGGGAGATTCCGAAGTATCCTTATACCTGCTATCAAAACGAGCAGCATGAAGTTCCACAATTTGCTTTCGCTCGCAGGCTTGCGGAAATCCCACGTAGAAAATCGCATCAAATCGGCCAGAACGGGTTAGCTCTGGGGGTAGTGCTGCAAGGCGGTTGAGAGTGGCAATTACAAAAGTGTGACCCGTTTTATCTTGCAGCCAAGACAGCAATTGGCCGAGAATTTGAATGCTGTTGCCCGATTCGCCAGAAAGAGAACTGGAATTAGAAGAAAAAAGCTTATCCAACTCATCAAAATAGAGCACGCTAGCTCCTATTGCTTCCACTCGCTGTAAAACACAGGACAAATACGCCGCTCCCCCAGCAATCAGAGCGCCCACATCTACGCTCACCAAGGGTACGCCTAATTTAGAAGAACAAACAGACGCGGCAAATGTCTTGCCGGTACCGGGCGGCCCCACCAACAGCCAACCTTTCGGCAGGGGAATAGAAAAGCTTCTCGCCATCCCAGAAAATTGAAATTTTACGTCTTCTAAGGCATTTCTCAGCAAGTCTAAACCCCCGAACTCGCCCAAAATTGAAGGTTCTTTAAAAGTCAGTCCCAACTCCCGAAATTTGCCAATTTTATACTGACGCAGACTACTACATATGTCTGAATTTCCGTAATAACCCTGCTGCCAAAGAGTTACTCCCCTAGCAATTTCTTTCAAAAACAAACCAGACATCGCGCTAATCAACTGTTCCGAATCGGCTTGCTCCAAACCAAATTCTGCGGACAATCGAGATGCTGACTCAACCAAATGCTCTCTGTCGGGCAGTGGCAAAAAGACTGAAGGTACTAAACCTTTTAAATAGTCGTCTACCCGCAGCCCATTTGTAGAAAGCAATACTAAAAAATTACTGCCATCGCTGGCTGCAAATTTAAAGTACAAATTGGCAACTATTGCCGATAGTTGCAGTTGCCTTTCTTCTGAGTTGAAATCGGAAATGCTGCGAATCTGCATGAGTTCCTGCATATTCTCGATTACAAATATACCCGGAGTGTCTGTTATGCACAAATACTTCAAAATATCAAAAATGCCACAGCAATCGGGAGCTACGAAACTGTGAGGACGAGAAATATCTTGAAATCGACAGGAACCAAAGTCCCAAAAATAGCAAGGTATTTTAAATTCTAATGAAGCTTCTTCAAGTAATTGAAATGCAGAGGGTCGCTCTATCAAAGGAGCCACAAATTCTACTGCCCAACCGGCAGAAGCCATAATGCCTGACAGTGCGTTTGTATGAGCCATAAATCATCCTCGTTGTTTTACATTGCCCTAATTAGTGGGGGATTTATCTACCACAAAATCCTGATAGTTAAAGTTCTAATTGTGCTTTTTTCGACTGTTTAGAATTAGACTCATAAGGTCGAGACTGACTCGGCTTCATTTTCATCAATTCAGGAAGAGCTTTTTCAAAACGCTCCAAATCTGCTTCAGTCATGCGGCTGCGGAAGTTTCCGCAACCATCGTCTATCAGCAAACAGCGGCGATTTGGATCGTCGATGCGGCACCGACCGTCTGGAGTGGCTTTCCAAATATAGTGCGCCCCTTTCACTTCAACAGGCGTACCAACTGAGGCTGAAAATTCAACTAAATGCTCCACTACATAACGCAATCTAGAATCGCTACCCAATGATTGAGATGGTTGAAATTGAGATGGTTGAGATTGCGATGAGTGAAATTGAGATGACTGAGGTTGAGATGGTTGAGATTGCGATGACTGAGGTTGAAATGAGTGAAATTGAGATGGTTGAGACTGAAATGATTGAGATGCTTCCAGTATTGGTGCGAATGACGGCGAAAGTACCGACTTATCTGGAGTAGCTACTGTGCGACTTCTCCGTTTTACAGCGGATTGCTTCTCTCCGACAGAACCCTCGACAGCTTCCTTTACAGGTTCTACAACTACTTGCTTACCTCGATTCAGTTCTTCAATAATGCGCTTGGGTTCTTCGCTTAATGACGGACTGTCGCGAACTTTAAAAAAAGACGCAAAATAATTTGACTCAAAACCAGCACCTACAAATTTATTAACTAAAACAGTACCTTCGGCATCAGTTTGAAGTACAGGTTTGCCCGCAAAATCAATTCGCAAATCAGCGGCACCGGGCAATGCCGATCCTTCAGAAACATTCTTAAGTTCATCTAAAGTTTTTGGCAAGCCTGGATTGTAAAATCTACCAGCCATACCGGAAAGAGTGTCTATTTTGGAACCGCCTGCATACCCGAAAAGCAGGACATCTCCCATGCTTATTTGCATCCCACTTTCTAAACTTCTTTTTCTTTCCTCTTCTTCTAACTTGTGGCGCTCATCTTCCTCTTGTTGAGTCAATTCCCGCAACCGTCGCGCTGCTTCTGCTTCTGCTTCCTTGAAAGCGATTTCAGCACTGACAACAGCGGCAACTACGGATCTAAAAAAAGACTCTTGAAATGAAACTATTTCGCCTGTACTTACAGATTGCATTTAACGTTACCTCACTTTCAAATACTTATTAGGGCAAATGGAAAAAATCAGCACGACTGGTTAGGACAAAATCGGAACCTGGAACAAAATCAGCACGACTGATTAGAACAAAATCGGAACCTGGAACAAAATCAGCACGACTGATTAGAACAAAATCGGAACCTGGAACAAATCAGCACGACTGATTAGAATAAAACCTGAACCTGGAACAAAATCAGCATGACTGATTAGAATAAAACCTGAACCTGGAACAAAATCAGCATGACTGATTAGAATAAAATCGAAGGTTCCTTAGCACCCGACTCTGCTGGCTCTGGAAATAGCTCTTCAGCAAGATTTCTGCGCTCTTCAAATTGCTGTCGCCGTTCTTCATCAGAAATGGGGCGACTGTTTTGCTCCAACAAAGTGTTACGTATTGCGTCCCATTTTGACTCGGCCCAACTCATCTCTTTGATGTCGGCTTGCGGAACTTTTATGCTTTGAATGCTGGGAACGTAAGCCTCTTTAGAAGGCCCGCCCTCGGTATACCCCGGATTAATTACTACTGCCCTACCCACTCCTAACTTGAGAAATTGAGCGGGTTCTAGCAAGTATTTTTTATTGGTTTGTTCCCCGTAACTGGTAGAATTACCGCTCTTACCCGTACTGGTAGATTTAGAACGAAAGCTAATTTCTTCTTCTCCCAAATAGTCGGCAAAGACCTTGGCACTTTCCGGGTCTTGCGGGTTAAAGATAATCTTATGAGCCGTACCGCCAATTATGGCTCTCGCCAGGTCTTTGCCGTAAAACTTCTCTAGTTGCGCCATATTTTGGTAGCCCAAAATGCCTACAAAACCGTCTTCTCTATTTTCGTTTAACCAATTAACTAAAGCTGGCAAATAAAGCGTAGGTAGTTCGTCTAGGGCTACCACCAAACAATCCTTTCTGGGAACAGTGCGGGAAACGTTGCGGGTGACAACCATGTGCAGGATAGCTGCTAACAGTGGCCCGACAATATCTCGATTGTTCCTGTCCAAGCCGAATATAATCATCTGCTTGCCTTCTAAATCTAAAGGTAATGAAGTTTCACCGCAAAAAGCACCAATAAAATCTTTTTTCAGAAACCGCATAAACATCCGCTGAGCCGTACCGACAATACCGGAAACAGTTTTTTCGGAATCCTTGACGCTAATTAACTGAGAAAGCGGGCGTGTTGTCCAAACTTTTAATTTAGTTTTGGAAGCTTCATCCATTCTCCCGGCTAAATTAGAAAGGCTCAAAATCGCTTGTGCCATCATCAAATCACAGTATTCTTTTTTACCAGTTAAAGTCGCGACAGCCTTTGTTACTAACAACAAACCCTCAACTAAACTGTCTCCTGCTTCTTCAAAAAACTTATCTCCTGAGCCGCCTCCTGAGTTAAAATTTTTACCGATTACTTGTGCCAACTGACCCGCAGCAACGGCATCTTCTTCATCTCTAATTAAATCCAGGGGATTGCACGTTTCTGATTCAGGACGACCGGGAGCAAAAACTCTAACTGTATAGCCTCGCTTTATGGCGTAAGCTACGGCTCTTTTGCACTGTGCGGGATACTTGAAATCGTACAAAAGTAGGGGAAATCCCTGATCCAAAGTCGATCTAATTAACGGGTCAATAACTGTAAAAGTTTTGCCGCAACCAGCAGCTCCAATTACGGAAACACCTCGCTGCACGTCTGGTAAATAAAACGATCGCTCTGTACTGCCAATTTTGCCGATCCATGCTGCTGTCCTGTGTATTTTGTTGGGTGGTTTATCGTGCAGCAAACCTGCATCCCTCCACATTGCTTTAAGTTTTTCATCCATAAACTCAGGCTGTCCTACGTACAAAGCAACGCTGTTTCGAGTAGGTTTAGCTATTTGCTTTTTGGCTTTGCGACCGGCCGACGATATTTCTGATTTGCCAGCCCACCGAGATGTGGCAATCTTGCCTTTTTTTCCCCCACCAAACATCTGCAAAATCAAAACAGCGGCCAAGCATCCCAATAAAGTCATGCCGTTTTGAGATTTGGCAAAGGTCATCGCATTGCTCAAAGCGGCCTGGAACCCGTCGCTGGAACTTGCGGCGGATGAGGAACCTACCAATGATGAGGAAGTTGCTGATGACAATAAACCTAATGATGAAGAAGTTGCTGATGACAAGGAACCTACTGATGACAAGGAACCTACTGGGAGCATCCCGATTTTGCAAGTTGTCTCAAAATACAACGGCAGTATAGGGCTTTCAAGGGATATCAGCGATGATTTTGCAAAATCGGGATACTCCCAACCTACTGATGAGGAACCTACCAATGATGAGGAACCTACTAATGATGAGGAACCTACCAATGATGGGTAATTTACTGTTACAATCAAGTCGTTATCTCGATTCATTATTCTACCCTCAAAAAACTCGAACCAAACCAACAGTATTGACTTTCTACTTCACCGCTGTTATCAATACTCTTTTGTGCGATCGCTAAACACGGAATCCCTTTGTTGACCACCGACAAAAACTTAAATTTTGGCTCGGCCGATCGCAAAAGCGTGCTTAACACTTTTTGTCGATCGATGTAAATAGAATACAAGCAGCCTCCGACGCCGCATAAATTTTGAGAATTGAATCGAAAGACCTGAGCAGAGTCACGACCTGAGCTGGAAACAAAAGGCAACCGCAAAACTTCCATTTTTGATTTATCAAAAGTTTCGACACCAGCCGAATTAATGTAATTTTCTTGAACTACATTACTTAATAAGCTGGGTTCTATTTGTGATGCGTTACTCCAAGTAGATAAACCGGAATTCGTAACAGATAAATTCCGAAACACGGAAAAACCCAACAGCAACAGTACCGCCAGCGCTGCTATTGCCAAATACAACCGAAGCCTCAAATTCAACTTAAACCCACTTATCGCCTTCGCTAAATTGTTCATACAACCTCCTAGATGGAACATCAATTGTTATTTACGATTGCCCGCAGCATTCGTAATGATAAACATTCGTTCTTGAGACACAATTTTTAATCAATGAGACACAAGTTTTAATCAAGTCGTTTCTCCTTCCAACGTGCAAAAAAATACATATTTGACAGAAAGCAAAGTTGAAAATAGGGATACGGTATTATTTTCAAAGTTAAGATGCTTGAACTTTTCAATTCTTCAATCACAAATCACCAATCTCCAAATCGGTCAATTTTTCAATTGTTCAATTCTTCAATTGTTTGACTTCAACGCACTTTGCTGAAACTTTGATAAGATTCGGCTACCTTTTTGCCGTAACCAAACACCGAGTAATAACCGCGAATATCTGATGCCGGAGAATCCACTGGAATAGCTGGGCCTCCATATTGCATTTGCCCGATTCTTTCGATCGCCCGCTGACCAGAAAATGGTTGACTGGTCTGAGGATCTGTCTGAGATAGGGCAGAATCGATCGACCTTTTGGCGATCGCTTCAAACACTTCTTTCTGAGCTTCTGAAGGAAAAACTTCACTCAAGCGATCCGGAGTCACAGCTTCTCCTTTATCCAATTTCGATAACACCTCAGAACCCCCAGGGCGAGACGATATGGCGAACCGAACATCAGGCCTATAACTCATGAGTCCGTAAGCGCCCAAACCAGAGCCACAGTTGCCCGTTCCGTCGCAGGTGTGGGTTCCCACTGAATTGAAATTCCCCTCAATTCCCTGCATGGAACTGCCCAAAGCATCGAGAGAAATGCCTTGATACGGAGCTCCTACACCGCTGGAATTTGCGGGAGTATCTGAGTTGGATGCTCTGGATGTATCTGAATTGGATGCTCTGGATGTATCTGAATTGGATGCTCTGGATGTATCTGAATTGGATGTGCCGACTCTGGACGTATCTGATTTGGACGTGCCTGCGACCGACGTGTCCGATTTGGATGCACCTGCGACCGACGTGTCCGATTTGGATGCACCTGCGACCGACGTATCCGAGTTGCCAGAATCTGTATCGGTGCTGCTGCCATCCCGTTTTTGCGTCGAAGGAGACGCGGCATGAGTGGGAGTTGAGGCTCCTCCAGCACTGGGAGAAACTGCATCTACAGACCCCAAAAACACGTCGCTGAACTTCTCTTCGTAAGCCAGCCAAGGAATCGGGCCGAGGTAGTAGGGCGTACAGCCCAAATCCACAAATGCCGATCGCGAACAAAACCTCAAAAATAACGCCGTTGTGAATCGGCCCTGAGTCTCGGAAACATCCCACACCGCTACTTTGAACGCAGGCCCGAATGGCAACCTACCGGTCGGCTCTTTGCCGCCGTTGACTTTGCCAAGAATTCCGCGCCCTCCTTTAACAGTCTGGTATTTGCCGGAAACCCACTGCCGGCCGCGCACCAATTCCGAGCCGGAAAATTCAACGTGAGCGCATTCTTTCTGACAGGGAACTCCAAAACCCTCGACATCTGAACCGGACATGGTTCGAGCTCTGTTTTGTTCTTTGGTACCAAACACGATATCTACTGTGCCGACTGATGTACCGACGGGAGAAATACCGCCGGGAAGCTTGGATAGGGGTACATCCTTAAGACCCGGAACATCGCTAATCTTGGCTGCTTGCCATTTATCGAGAGTTCCCAAAGGCGTTTTTTCTAAATTGGGAATTGATTTGAGAGGGTAATTTTGCAGGGGCAAACTCGACATCGACAGGCTCCCCAAATGAGGAGATTCTTTGAGAAAAGAGCCTAAAGTTTGTTGGGGGTTAAACTGCTGCAATTGCTGAAAATTCAGGCTCGTCTTCAGCAAATCCAAGACTGGTTTTACTTGAGCGATCGGGAAATTAGCTAAATTTGGAACTGCTTTCACCAAAGAAGTCAAGTTTTGCAAGCTAGATAAGCCAAAATCTGAGAGTTTCAAACTGTCTAAATTAGTGCCGACAATTTGGGAGATGTTTTCTAGGTTAAATGTCTGAATTTTAAAACTGTCTTGGAAATCCCCCAAATTAAACACTTTGTCCAAAGTTGTGCCAGCAGGAAACGAGCGAGAAGGATCGAAACCTAGGGATTGAACACTACTCCGATCTACTGACAAACTACCTGCTTCTTTGAGGGCGGGCATCGAACCGAATGTAATTTTGTTCCACTCCGGCAGTTGAGTTCCATTCCAAGGAAATGTGGGTACTCCAAGACTCGCCTGTTGGGGGGCAGGCAAAATTTGGGCTTTTACGCTGATGCCTATGACTACTAAAATCAAACTAAAAAACAGGCAGAGCCACAAGCCAGAAATGAAAGTTTTCAAATGCCCAAATATTGCTTTATCTCTTGTATTGACCTTTCTCAAAGTGTTCATTGTTTTACCCAAGAAAATCATTGTTTTACCCCCCAAAAGTTTTAAATATTTGAGCCGGATAACACTCCTAAAGTTTGGAGTTTGTACAGCAATTCCAAAGAAACTCCTGAAGCGGCAGCAGCAGCCCTGACACTTTGACCACCCTTCAAACGGCTCACAAAATCTCGCACTCTATTCCAAATAGGTGAATTCTGGGGGTAAAGCGAAGCCGAAGTGGCGATCGCGGCTCCCCTTTCTACAGCAAGAGCTGCGATCGCTGTAGGACGTACTTCTACCTGCGGGGCGACAGGAACAGGTTGCGGATTCTCTATAGCAATAGAAAAAACTGTTTGCTTTGCGCGAGCCGACGGTATCACTTCAAACAAATAAATATTGCGCTTTCCGCCACCAGTTGCTGCCATTACTGAGAGCAATGAAGAATGTGAAACCAAAACGCCCGGAAAATTCAAACGCTCGATCGATCGCAGATGTAACGCTGTCGCCTCGCCTTTGCACTCACCAATTCTCGGCAAACCCGACAAACAACCGTTAGCATCGACAACTATTGCAGAAGGGTCATCAAGCCAAACTTTTTCTATGAACTCCCCATCGGGGACAGAGATGCTAACTCCAATTCCGGGACTCAAAAATACCTGGTACGGAGTCCCCAGCTTTCCCAGCGCACGCTCTACCGATACCGTGTCGCGGGAAGGAGTCAATACAGGAACTGATTCGGTGTTGCTCGAAGGAGTCAATACAGGAACTGATTCGGTGTTGCTCGAAGGAATCAATACAGGAACTGATTCGGTGTTGCTCGAAGGAATCAATACAGGAACTGATGCCAACACCGCAGGATTTGCAAGCACAGATGACTGCACCGAAAAACAAAGCGCACAAACTACTGTCGGAACCTTCAACACAACTTTTACCTCCCAAGTTCAAAACTGGAATTAACAAAAATCAACACTTCAGTTTTTGCCGGAACGTACCAAAGAGGCGGCCGAGATTGAATTTCAGCAGACGCTTGCTGGTTGCGCTGCAAAACTTGCTGCAACACCGGGGTTGCACCGCCCTGCATCACGGCTCCCCAAATATTGGGACTTCCCCTCGTCACGCTCGACGAAGATCCAAATGCGCTTTGCGTAGAAGATTCGCTCGTAGGTTGATTGAGCCGTTCCCCAACCTGCTGAGCAGCACCTAAAACAAACGCGGTCATATCCATCCGAAACAGATCGGAACCTCCTGTAGTGCGGCGCGTTGCCATCAGCGGTTCTCCCTTTCGCCCTCGGACAGACACTGCATTGCGGGGCAAGCGGTATTCAGCCAAACCGTCTACCGCCGCCACTGCATGAGCTTCCACGTACCCGTTGGTAAGTACGCGGTCTACTTGAAAAATTATGAGAGCGCTTTGAGGAAGCGCCACCGTGCCATCTTGCGACATCAGGGGCATTTTTAAAGAAACAGCAAACCTCTCGCCCACACCCTCAGACGGGGACGCAGAGCTGCCGGAAAATGCTACAGCAGGGACTGCAAGAGTACCGGCTAGTGACTGACCCGCAAAAACAACTAGACCCGGAGCGTCTACGGGTGCAACCGTTTCACCTGTCGGAGGTGGAACTGCTCGGCCGCCCAAATCAT
The DNA here is from genome assembly GCF_020737885.1 of Microcoleus sp. PH2017_34_RAT_O_A. Lineage (NCBI taxonomy): Bacteria > Bacillati > Cyanobacteriota > Cyanophyceae > Oscillatoriales > Microcoleaceae > Microcoleus > Microcoleus sp. PH2017_34_RAT_O_A. Next base: position 41,119 of record NZ_JAEQDD010000046.1, read on the forward strand.
TAGGACTTGAAGCCTGAGCGGCAACAGAAACGGCAGAGCGAAAGTTTGTAACTCCATCTCTGGGAACGGGCTGTTCCTGAACTGCCCCTGGGTTCAAAACAGGAGGACTTGTACTTACTCCGGCCGGAGCTTCCAAAGTCCCGTTCCGAACTGCCCCTGGATTTAAAACAGAAGGGCTTGCACTCGCAAGAGTCGGAGCTTCCAAACTCCCGTTTTTAGACCCCTGTCCGAAACTTCCCAAAGCTGCCAATTGGGCCCACTGCCGATGGGGATCTGGCGGCGGCACTCTGGCCGGTGTCGGCGAAGGGCTTTGTATTCTTGGTGGCTGTTCCCGAACGACAGGAATACTTTGCACCCTTGGCGGCGGTTGAATTCTCGGCGCTGGCCTCTCAACATCCAGCACTCTCGCGGGTGGCGGGGGAAGGTAAGACCGATCGGGCGGCGGGTCTGGTGCTGCGGCCGGACTCCGCAATGAAACTGAATCCGAAACAGTCGCGGATGGGGCCGGGGTTGGATCTGGCGCGGCGGGTGCTGGCGTTTTCTGTGGGCTAGGAGACTTCAGGTTTGAACCCAACTGAGAATCCTTGGGAACCGCCAAATTCGATGTTTTCGGTGCGCGGGAATTTCTTTCAGATTCGATCGCGCTCAGTTTTTGTTGCTGAGAACCCACAGCCGCCTGCGTTTTGTAATCGCCTACATCCTGCTTTACGCCACCTTCTGCTTTGGGTTTTGGTTCGGGAGAAGGACTTGCCTGCACTTTGACCGTATCGGGCTTCTTTTCTCCCATAATCCCGCTTAAAAAAACCGCTGCTATCAAAAAAGCCACGCCCAGCATTGCTCCTACCACGGAAACTTTGGCAAACGGATTTTTGGCTAAAGTCGGCTTCGTAGCAGCATTGCTGGGATCTTCAAACATATCCGCCATTGAATTTCGGCGGGGTGCCGCTGCAACACCTTCTGAGCCAGAAACGCCCGACAGTGGCCCGAAGAATTCACCTTCTGCCTCATCTTCTGCCTCACCTTCTGTCTCACCTTCTGTCTCTCCCTCACCTTCGGGTTCACTCGAAGACTCACTTTCTCTAGAACTACGAGTAGGGCTACCATATTCCAAACCGGGATCTAAATCTTTCTTAAAAGAAACCCCATCAAAATTCAAGATTTTAGCAAGTTCCTCTTCGTTCCAAATATCTGCTTCGGAATCGGTTTTCCCTCCCGGTAACACTGCATATTTTCCTTCAGATTCTTTCATCTTAAATCTCCAGTTCTAACTATTTTACTACCTACACAAGTTCAGAGATTTTTATTTTAAGTTCTCCAAATCTAAATCTCTGATTGCATAAATCTCTAAACCAGAAGCCCTAATTGAGTGTATGGCTTTAACAATGCCGTCGGCTTCTAAAGGATAATTGGGCGGTTCTACAGAACGAACGAATACCTCTTTATTGAATGGGATGACTTGAGACATTGCATCGGAAGTATTCAAGACATTCAAATAAGAAACTACTCGCACTTTCCACTTGCCCTCATCAATTTTCACCGGCTCGCTCAAATCGGTAAGAATAAATATCACCTTGACGCTACCGTTAAAGACGCTTGGAGGGGTCATTTTCGAGAGAGCAGTACGAAACTGTTCTCGAAAATCTTCAGAGAGTACAAAGCACGCTTGCCAAGCAGCAGTTGCGATCCTGCCTCCGTTCGCGATCTCAATTCCCGGGTCGGGTTTGCGGTTAACTTGTTCTTCAGGAGAATACGCCGGCAACGCGCCATCCCAAGTCAGCAGTGCGTGAAGCGATTGAGAAACAAACCTGCTGATAGCTGGGCTTGACCTCTCTTTCGCATCCATAGGTGCCGCAGAAAAAGAAGCTCCGTCGCTGAGTTGTACCAGAGTTGGCACGGGCTTAGAAGCCAATCGCGACATCGACCCGTAAAGCAAAAACATCGCAAACAGAACTGCTAGCTGGCAGCAAAATGATGCGGTCGAAACTACTCCCAACCAATCACGCTGCGAGGGGCTGCGAGCTCTATCCAAAAAATCTAATTTCTTCTTTTTTTGTTTTAAATCATGATTTTTTTCTGCTGCATTCATAACAGTATTTTCCTTTGTGAATTTGCGTGAATTGAATCTTCTCTAATTAAATCAATTACATTGTCGTAAATAGGCTCGTATGGTGAATCGGATTAATTACATTGTCGTAAATAGGCTCATGTGATGAATTGGGTCAATTACATTCTCATAAATTGCGTCAATTGCCTAGTCATCTATCGGAGCCAGCGTATTTTCATAAATTACACCGCTCGTATTTTCGTAAATTGCATGAATTGCTTAATCATCAATCGTGTCAGCATAACTTCATCAATTACATCGTGGTAAACTCGGTCGAGCGCATCATAAATTGCATCAATCGGTACTTTCAACTACTGAATCAGTTGCTTTGCTTGCTGCTGACTTACCAGCCGAAAACGACCCGGCAATCCGTCCGGCGGCAGAACCCGCAAAGCTCATCCCTCCAGACATCAATGTCTGTCCCAAAGTAGACAGGCTTGTAAAAACTGCCATACCCGCTCCTGCTGCCAAAACTAATGACAGCACCGGTGCAATAATCCCCACGCAAATTGCAAATACTAAATCCAGCCCCGATTTTGAATTGATAAATAAAGTGGCTGTCAGACCGGAAATAATATTGAAGCAAATCTTCACCATTCCAATGCTAAAAAAACCTGTAAGCCAAGCAAAAATAGCTTTCTGCCCAACTGGTAAAAGCGACCCACCCATTGCTAAAGGGCCTAACAGACCTGTCAATAACATCGAAATCTCTACTATCCATTGAAATGCCATACCAAAAGCTAAAAGCAGACCTTTTACAAACAAAACTAACTGTGTTTGCAGTTGAGCTACTGCGCCATCCACTGCACCTTTTATCAAATTTGGATTCAAGCCGCCACCCGAAGGGGATTTCGGCATACTTTCTGCTTGTTTTTGCACTTTTTCAAGGCAGGTTTTTTGCAAGGCAGGCGGCTCCAGCGAACACTGCTGAAGCTGTCCCCTCAAAGCATCATTCATGCCAACAGACATCATCGCTTGCCTGTAAGCAGCTTGCAAATCCATTGAGCCGGAGGTTGACTCTAAAAAAGAGCGGTTGGCCTCGTTAATTATATTTCTTAAGCCGATTGTTCCTTTCGACAAATTAGCGCCGCTATTGCTAAGAAATATGATGACTATTATCGGCCAGATTAACTCACTGAAAGCTTCTATGTTTTCATCGTACATCATAGCTTTTGTCCAATTCACCATGAACAAAACAAAAGTGCCGATCGCAAAAAACAACCCCAGTTTGCAAATTGCCGCATATAAACCACCTCCGAGAACATCATTCCACAGCCCGTCCATCGACTGACTGACTAGGTTTGAGGCTTGTTCTCCCTGCTTGGTGATGTCCGTGACAGCTTGACCAAAATTGCCGTCTCCTACTGTTGCAAAGTAAAAGATGAAGTAAAAAGTGAAGTAAAACATGGCAGTTAAACAACTAAAATTAAAAAAGCTTTGCTTGTGATGCAGTTTCCAAATTGCCTAATCCCTGAGCTGCTTGCTCGGTCTTTTGAAGCTGAATTTGACTGTCTTGAGCCTTCGATATATTAGAGAGGAGGACGTTACTTTGAGCTCGACTCTGCTCAGCTTTCAAGGCATCTGCGCGAACAGAACCCAAGGTGTTGGCTATCTCGCTGTTTTGACTGGCTAAACGCTTCATCACGTCTTGAGTAACCACGTCCACTTGAGCTTGTTCGCTGAATAGCTGCACTTTTTCAACAGAATCTTGCGTTGCAGCAGCTTGTTTAATTTGCTCCTTTTGTCCTTCTTCTGACAGCGTTCCGGCTGCTGTTGCCCTCGCAGATTCCCTGTCAATTTCGTTAGCTAATTCTGTTGCTTTGTTTACCTGCAAATCTTTTGCACCGATACTTTTTTCCACTGCGGAGCGGCTTTTTGCAGGGTCGGGAAGTCCCAAGTCTCCCATAGCTTGACTCACGGCTGACTGCAAATCGTTACCCAAATTTTTGGAAATATCTTGCAGTTTGACCATCAGCGTTTTTTCTACATAAGAATGCAGGGATTCTACTTGCTGGCTGAACTGTTGCAAAACTAACTCTAAGGGATTGCTCGTAGCACCTGAAGCGGCTTGAACCTCTGGCGCATAAACAAGAGGGACTGCTACCAATAAACCCAAAATTAAACCACCTGCAATGAGTTTAATTTCTAGTTTGTGCGTTGCCTCTGCAATTTCGCTGTTCGAGCCTAAATCATTAGTTTCCATTTCAAAACTCCTACTTTGATAGTTAACAGTTGACAGTTGATGGTTGATGGTTGATGGTTGATGGTTGATGGTTGATGGTTGACAGTCGATGGTTGATGGTTGATGGTTGATGGTTGATGGTTGATGGTTGATGGTTGATGGTTG
>NZ_JAEQDD010000047.1:0-3015 GCF_020737885.1 Microcoleus sp. PH2017_34_RAT_O_A
GTCTTGGGGTTGAGTAGTTATCCAAAAGTGAATAATGCTGAATATTCTGCTAGTTTAACACATTATTCAGATAATTGCAGCAAAATTCAGTAAATCAATTAACAGGAGAATGCTCCCAAAGGTCGCGCCATCTTCTCGAAAATTACTGCCTCTCGGAACGGTTTGGCAACAAAGTCATCGAAGCCTTTCGACATGGCGAGTTCCTGAGTTTTAACAAAAGCATTAGCGCTCAAAGCAATAATCTTAGTGTTAGAACCGTCAGGCAGAGCTCGAATTTTTTGAGCAGCTTGAAAGCCGTCTAGAACAGGCATCCTCAAATCCATCCAAATTAAATGCGGCTTGTACTTTCGCCACAACTTAACAGCCTCAATTCCGTTATCCGCAAACCGCACAACAAAACCAGCCGACTTCAATATCTGAGTTAACAGCAACCGATTTGCCGACTCATCGTCCGCTACCAGAATGCGATAATTTTGTTGGTTGGGTGCCAACCCCTTCACTCGTTTTTGCGGCTGTCTGTCATAAATTTCGCTCTCAGTTGCATGACTGACTTTAATGTAAAAACTAAAAACCGTTCCTTTCCCCACAGAACTTTTGACCTTAATCTCACCACCCATCAGCTTCACAAAAGAGTTACTGATTGGCAATCCCAAACCCGTTCCCGTTTGCGATTTCCTGCCAGCATCCGCTTGCACGAACGGCTTGAACAAACGGCTAACCTCGTCAGGCGCAATGCCTGGGCCTGTATCCTTCACAGAGAATTGGAGAAAAAATTTGGATAGCGGTTTTTTTGCCAGCAACGGTCGGCATTTTACAGTCAGCTTCACCCTACCCGCCTCAGTAAATTTAACAGCATTACCCAACAGATTAATCAAAACTTGGCGCAGCTTGCTTTCATCAGTTCGGACGTATTGCGGTACATCTGAACTGCGTTGAAAAACAAGTTGCAACCCTTTAGATTGAGTTTTGAGTTGGAACATCCCTTCTATGTCCGAAAGCAAACTGTACAGGTCAAAAGCATTTGATTCGAGGGTAATTTGACCAGCTTCAATCTTAGACAGCGACAAAATATCGTTGATTAGTTTCAACAAATGCTCGCCACTGCGATTGATAATATCTAAACTCGACTGCTGTTCCGGTGCAGTTTTTTTAGAGTGCACAAGGAGGTGAGCAAAGCCGATAATCGCATTCAGAGGCGTTCTCAATTCGTGGCTCATATTGGCCAGAAAGGTACTTTTAGCGCGATTGGCACTTTCGGCTGCAATTTTAGCTTGTTTTAGTTCCTTTGTTTTCTGTGCAACTTGCCGCTTTAAATCGCCAGAATATTCTTTTAACCGCTTGCGAGATGCTTTTAACTGGGAATTCATGCGCTCGAAAGCACAAGCTAGGGCTTCGAGTTCGGCAACGCCGCTACCTGAAACTGTTGAGTCGAAGTCGCCACCAGCTATCGCCTCTGTTGCCGAAATTAACCGCAGCAGCCGCTGTTCTATTCTTAGGGAAATGGACAGCAAAAGGCAGATAAGTAGGTAGGCGGGAAAAAACCAATCTATGTAACAAAACATTAAGTTACTTAATTGGAGTTAAACTTAAGACGTTGCGTAGTGTAATTTCCCTTTTGTCCTCTAACTTCTACTCCATGAATTACGGCGTAAGCGAGTTCTAACTCATCATCAAACATTTGTCCTACTAACTCATCTTTCTTAATGTGTTGCCACTCCAATTCAATGGGGTTCATTTCCGAACAATACTTGGGCAAAAAGAAGATATATAAACCTTGCTTTTCCCAATGTGGCCATAACTCTTGGACTTCTTTGCATCGGTGTATTGGGCCGTTGTCTTGTACAATTACTCTCGGTCGTCCAATCTCAGCAGCTTCCTGGGCTTGGAGTTCCATCATTTTGATATAAGCTTTTCGATCGACACCTCCAATTACCAAACCGTAGACAAAACTGATGTCAGGTTGAAGAAGTCCGACAATACTTAGTCTACGACCACGCCGTTTCGTTTTTTCTAACCGTTTTTGCTCACCTATTGGGTAATAAGTATAACCTGGTTCACTCCACATACAAAACCCTTATTCATCTAAATACTTTAAGTCAATTCCTCCCGCCGCTGCCTCTAATTGCAACATATCTAAGTCGGATTGCTTCGTTTCTTGTACTATGGGGTCTTGTTTTCCTTTGTGACTTTTTCTCGCTCTTTTCCAAATAAACCTTTTTTTTAGTATGCGTCTTAATCGATCAGCACTTAGTTTGACAGAACGTTCTTTTTCTAATTTCTGGGCTAATTAAAGACTGTTATATGTACGTGGTTCGTTTTTGAGGCATTCTTTTAAAAACTCTATATCTTCCTCTTTCCACACTTGAAGGGCTCCTCGACCAGGTGACTCCCAAAGCCCTTCCATGCCTAGATGCGACCATTTATGTAAAACCTTTCTCACTGTTTGTGGAGTCCAGTTAAAATGAGCAGCTATTTTTTCAACGTACCAGCCATGTGCATTTAATCTAATTACTTCTGCTCTGTCTTTGACTTTTTGTGGTACATCCGCAGTTCTCAGTTTTAAGAGAGTTTTGTCTTGCTGTTGAGTCAGGAATACCCTTAATCTAGCACCCATATATTGAATTACCTCAGTAGATATATTCTTTTTCTTTACTTATCTTAACATAGTTATGTTTTTTTGTGCCGACCTACTTAGTCGCTGTTTTGTGGCCGCATCCCAGGCGATCGAACCGGCCTACGAGTTGGCAAGTGGTTCCTATAGCGTATTGACGGATGGGCTTTTACAGGGATTGAATCCGGAACGTTTGCCGGGGCAATCGATCGATACCCTATCTCTATGTGCCTTTGTTAATCAATATCTAGGACTTACGCATTGACAAAATCACAAAATAGTGAATCGATCAATCAATATGAGTAGTCTACTTTCCAGGTATTTGACAATGAGAAAAACTACCAAACCCTCGACAGCACAATGCAACGCCGAAAAGTATATTTTATTTTTGCTCTTAGAACCAA
>NZ_JAEQDD010000047.1:3154-3559 GCF_020737885.1 Microcoleus sp. PH2017_34_RAT_O_A
CTAATCGGTCGTTTTTGGTCTGGCAAATACCATAAAACGATAATAGGGTTAAACTTAATCACCCTGTATTATAGTGACATCAATGGTAATTCAGTCCCGCTCAATTATAGAATATATGATCGAGAAGAGGGAAAAACAAAAAATCAATATTTTAGAGAAATGATGACGGAAATCATGAATTGGGGGTGAAACAAAAAATAGTGACGGGTGATAGTTGGTATTCAGGAGTAGAAAATTTAAAATTTCTCAGAAACCAGAAATTGGGTTTTTTATTCGCAGTTAAAAAGAATATAACTGTCTCCAGTAAACCTCAAAAGTATTGTGCAGTAGAGATTATGGAGGTTTCAGATGAAGGAATAATCACTCATTTGAAAGAATTTGGATTTATAAAATTGTTTAGGAAAG
>NZ_JAEQDD010000047.1:3601-38142 GCF_020737885.1 Microcoleus sp. PH2017_34_RAT_O_A
TCATGGTGAGAAATACCAATGCAATCAAGACTCATATATTTTGTTCACTTCAAGCATTTGTTAAATTGGAGTTGATGCGGTCTGAAAAGATAATTGGTACTTGGTATCAAGTACAAAGAAATATGTTCACTTTAGTTATACGTGAGCATATTTTTGCGAACCTTCAGAGTGATGCTATGGCCTAGAGCACATAGATAATGCTTTTTGTCAATGCGTAAGTCCTAGATTCCATGAATTCAAACGTCAACTGGAATACAAAGCTAAAAAGTTTGGCTGTGAAATAATTGTTGCTGACTGCTGGTTTCCGTCAAGCAAAACCTGCTCAAGCTGTGGACATACCCAAGATATGCCACTAAAAGAAAGAACTTACAACTGTGGAAGTTGCGGTCATTCGATGGACAGGGATTTGAACGCAGCAATTAATTTATCGCGCTTGGCTTTCATCGTGAAAGCTTACTGAGGGATAACCGCTCCCATGCTCCCGATGAAGTAAGAACCAAATGTCTAGACTTGTCTAGTATTTGTATAGCAGGACACGAACATTGGTGCCAACGTTGTCATATTGTCAGATCTACCTCCTGACACAACAGCGGTTAGTATGTCTACGAATAGGCTTAAATCTACCCAGGCTCAGGAAAATGATTAAATCAACCTTTCAGAAAATCCTTCGCCACTTTGCCATGCGCTACGGCAAGTTCCGAGGCCTCTACGTCAAATTCTGCGAGCCAAGTTCCGAGGAGTACACCCAATTTCTCCGCCTTCACGGCAACCTGTACTCGATCGGCGAAAATTGCACGATCCTGCCAAGCACGGTGTTTACAGACCCCTCCTACGTCCGCATCGGCAACAACGTCCACTTTTCCAGCTCTATCCTGATCGGCCACGACGGAGCGATCGCCATGCTCAATCAAGCCTACAACGTCAAACTAGATGCTGTGGGCAAAATAGACATCCGTGACAACGTATTTATCGGCTATCACTCGATCGTCCTCCGCAACGTCACCATCGGCCCAAATGCGATCGTCGCCGCCGGTGCGGTCGTCACCAAAGATGTCGCAGAAGGCGATATAGTTGCCGGTGTTCCCGCTAAACCCATCGGACGCGTCGCAGACTTGGTGGAAAAATTGCAGGCTGAAACTCAAAGCCTACCTTGGGCCGATTTAATTAACAGTCGCGAGGGAGCCTACGACCCCGAAATGGAACCCCAGCTTGCACAATTGCGATTGTCACACTTCTATGGAAATAAATAGACATATCCAATAATACTCAAACCCTTATATACAATCTTTTTTTGAAGATTTTTTGGGCATTTTTGGGGTTTTTCTTGGCAGTAAAGCAGGCTTTTCAACAGAAGAGCTTAATAAGAGTGACCGCTTTTGTAAAATATGCCCGAACTATCAAAAAAGTAGGCGATGCCTCAAATGGCGATCGCGCCAGCTTGCCATAGGGGTACAACTTGAGCTAAAAAGTTGTTAAACCAACAACTGCACTTATGTCCAAAGCCAGCGAGTCCAATCACCCGTATCCACTGCTGGTTGTCATTGTTAACTACCGAACCCCTGGTTTAACCATTGACTGCTTGCGCTCTCTAGTTACCGAAGTGCGATCGCTCCCCGGTATGCGAGTTGCAGTTGCCGACAACGCATCAGGCGACAATTCTAGCGAACAAATAGCAGCGGCGATCGCAGCAGAAGGCTGGAGCGAATGGGCATCCTTCGTTCCCCTAGACCGCAACGGCGGATTTGCCTTCGGCAACAACGCCCTCATACGTCCTGTCCTGCAATCCACCAATCCCCCCCCTTACTTCCTGCTGCTCAACCCAGACACCGTAGTTCGCCTAGGTGCCTTAAAAGCCCTCGTCGATTTCATGGACTCCAACCCCGAGGCCGGCATCGCGGGCAGCCGCTTGGAAGACCCCGACGGAACGCCGCAACATTCAGCTTTTCGGTTTCACGATTTCTTAACCGAACTCGATTTTGGTTGGCGGACGCGCTTTTTATCCAAATTATTGGCAAAGTGGAATGTAGCGCCTCCTATTTCCCAAGAAATCTGTCAAACTGATTGGGTAGCTGGAGCCAGCATGATCGTCCGTCGTGAAGTATTTGAAAAGATTGGCTTGATGGATGAAGCTTATTTCATGTACTGCGAAGAAATGGACTTTTGCCTGCAAGCGAACAAAGCTGGCTGGAGTTGCTGGTATGTACCTGAAAGTCGCGTGGTACACCTAGTAGGTCAAAGCTCAGGTGTGACTGACACCAAAAAACCCCCTAAGCGACTGCCACAGTATTGGTTTGATTCCCGGCGCAGGTACTTTCTCAAAAACTACGGCTTGGTTTACACAGCATTAACTGATGTCACCTGGGCTTCGGGCTTTGGAGCCTGGAGGGTGCGCCGCGTACTTCAAGGTAAGCCGGACGGCGATCCGCCAAAAATGCTCACCGATTTTATCATGAATAGTGTATTTTTTAAGGGGGGTAAGATTGAAGATTCAAAAATTTTTTAAAAGGTGTTTGTAAATAAATCAAAGCCAGAGAAACCCCGTTAATCCTGGCCAACCAAACATTGCTTCAGTTGACAGTTGATCTGGGACAGCTTGTCAGTCAGCGAAGCCGAAGGGTTGACAACTTGAGGACACTTAACAAAGGAAAGAAGAGGATTAGATTAATGAATCGTCTGATTTTAATTTCTCCCTACAAGGGTTCCGGATTTCAAGCAATTCTTTGAGATAATTCACCGCAGCACTTGGTGTTTTTGAGTGAATAAACCGGGTGCACTACTCCCTAAAAACCAGAGAAATAGCTTAATATCTGGGGCATCTAATAACAACTTAAACAAAACAGAGTGTTGAGTACAGCTTATGGTAACGGAGTCAAATTTAATAGCAACTGAAAATCAAGTAGAAACCCCTGCACTCGGATTGTGGGAGCAGATTAAAGAAGACTGGATTGCTCACGGTCGCGATTGGACAAAACCGGGATTTCGCGCCGTAGCAGTTCAAAGATTCGGTGTCTGGAGAATGCAGGTAGAACCAAAACTGCTGCGGGCTCCCTTGAGCATTCTATATCGATCGCTCTACCGAAAAGTCCGCAACACCTACGGCATAGATTTGCCGTACACAGTCAAGCTCGGCCGCCGAGTCGTCATTGAACACGAAGGCTCTATCATCGTTCATGGACACTGCACTCTTGGTGACGACTGCATTATCCGCCAAGGCGTTACCCTGGGGAACCGCTACTTGGAAAAACCCCTAGAATCGCCTCAATTGGGCGATCGGGTGAACGTCGGCGCCGGAGCAAAAATTCTCGGCAAGGTCAACCTGGGAGACGACGTAAATATCGGTGCAAATGCTGTCGTTTTATCAGACATTCCTGCTGGTCAAACTGCCGTTGGCATCCCTGCCAAAATTATCAAATCCCGCCCTGTCGAAAACAATCCTTAAATTAGTACCAAAAAAAGTGACCTGTCTCTTCTGTTACTTAAACTAGAGATCTACCGCCTCTATAGTGATAAATGCTTGTACGAAATCGTGGATTTCTATGGCAATTGTGATTGTTGCACGCTGGGAGCGATCGCTACTGCTTGTTAGTAGACATTAACTCGGTCAACCAAATAATTACAAGTTGACAATATAGTAATTCTGTATGAATTGTAACATTTTGTAGGTTAGTACCCCGCCGTGCCTACCAGTAAAACCTGGCAACATACAAAAACCTTACAACTCAAATAGGATTGTCACAGAATTTCAACAAATAAATATTGTCAATCACCAACCAGCGATCGTATACTGATAATTGAATGTCACATGATTATCAGTATATCTTATCTGTTATCTTGCACAAATAATGCTTCAATCAATAACTACACCTGTCGTTTCTGCCACCGAGCCAGATTGGAGTCGCGAAAAACTTTGCCAGTGGTGGGATCCCAGTCGCCAACTTCTAAAATCTATCCGCGACTATCAAAAATGGCGGCAGCAAGGTGGAATTTTAGGGTATTTTTTATCCCGGTTCAACATAATCCAGCATATATTCTGGAGCATTGTAGCTGGAACTGACATCCCTTTGAACTGCCAGATAGGAGGGGGACTCATTATGCTTCATCCTAATGGCATAGTCATTCACCCAGAGGCATCTATTGGCCCGAACTGTATGATTTTTCAACAGGTGACAATTGTTTCTAATGTCCAAGTTGGCGGTCACGTCGATATCGGTGCAGGAGCAAAAATTATTCGCTCCGTAACGATCGGCGATCATGCTTTGATAGGCGCCAATGCAGTGGTGATTTGCGACGTACCACCGGGCGCAACCGCAGTCGGAATACCAGCAAAAATTATCCCCAAAAAACCCTAAGCCTGAAAATGCACTCCTAGAAATATTCGCAGGAAAAAGGAAGTTGCAGAGCAAGGATTCTTTCAGATAATTCTCCTAATTCCTAAACTTTCAATTTTTCCTGCATCAAATCTTTCCGGCGGCGTGCTACTTTTTCCCAGGTAAATTCCTCGGCTTGCTGGCGAGCATTATAACCCATCTGTGCTCTCAACTCCGGGGACAAAGCAAGCTTTCGCAAGCCTTCAACAAAAGCTTCACAGTCGTAAGGGTCTATGACTATCCCATCTTTGCCGTCCCGGGCAATGGCCCCCGCTCCCATAGGTGAGGTGAGAACTGGCAACCCGTAAGCCATAGCTTCATAAGTAACCATCGGGCCACCATCTTCGAGACTCGGAAAGGCAAAAATGTCAGCTTCGCCATATACGCCCGCAATATTGAGCGTGTAATCTATATGAATTACATCCGAGCGTCCTAAAATATCGCTGCAACTTTCGGCAATTGCAGGCTCCATCTCTCCGCAAAGCACCAGTCTGCCTTTAATGCCAGCTTTTTCCCAGGCTTGCAAGAGCAAGTGAGCTCCTTTTCTGACGCAGATGGTGCCCACAAAGAGCGCAGTAACGGTGTCTGATGGCTGTTTTTTGGGCGAAATATTTGGGAAACGCTTGGGACACCACCCGTAACTGCTTGACATCAGTTTGTATTCGGGAACTCCTATTTCGAGAAAAGATTTTTTTACCTCTGGACTAGGAGAAAAAATGAAATCAGCCAAGCTCATTTCTTCATCTTCTTGCTGAATCATCGCATCTGTAATTCCATGTTGGGGAGCAATGCCCAAGCGACCGTAAGCATCGTCAAGAATATATTTTGCCTTCTTAGTAGAGCAGTTAATACGCTCAAAAAAAAGTGTTTGCCCCTGCTGCTTTACCTTTCTAACAGTTTCGATTGAAGTGCGAGGCCACAAGTAAACTGCATCAAAATCATTGATATCTCTCAGAAAACGCTTTTCAGCAGAAGATTGCGCAAAATTTCCGAGCCTGTAGTACACCCTTCTGAAATATGGGGGTACGCTTTCGACCATATTATACCCGCGATATGACGGTGCACAACTGGGAACAACCATGCGGGTTTTAAAGTCTGGGTAATCCCACTGACAAAGTGACAAAAATGTATGGCTAATTCCTTGACCGCCACAGTAAAAGGTGAACAAAGAACTGATATTTAGCATGGTTGACTCTTCTCAAATAAAAATGCTGGATCGGATTTGACTTAATATATAATAAGCTAAACACGCTTTGACGCGCACTACAGCCACTCGCTAAAAGTTTGGGAATCAAGATATTGTGAAATTAGCTTGACTTTTACTAAAATATTAAAATAATAGATCGCAAGTGGAATTCCAGAGGTAAGCTTTGAAACAAGTTGGATTGGTTGCTATCGGGCGGAATGAAGGATCTCGCCTCGGAGCGTGCTTGCTGTCAGCGATCGGCAAAGTAGCTTGCGTAGTTTATGTCGATTCCGGCTCAACAGACGGCAGCTTGGAATTAGCCCGATCGCTCGGAGCTGAGACAGTAGAACTCGACTTATCTACACCCTTTACAGCAGCACGCGCCAGAAATGCAGGATTTGCCAGCCTGCGACAAGCAGTTCCAGACATCGAATTTGTCCAATTCGTAGACGGCGACTGCTCCATAGTTGATGGGTGGCTCGAATTTGCCCAGCAAAAACTCGCAGCGCAACCCGAATTAGCTGTAGTGTGCGGGCGCCGCCGCGAGCGGTATCCCAATGCCACACCATACAACCGACTCTGCGACATTGAGTGGGACAGCCCGATCGGGGAAGCCAAAGCCTGCGGGGGCGACTCCATGATGCGGGCATCAGCCTTCGAGCAAGTCAGCGGTTTCAACCCCATACTGATCGCCGGTGAAGAACCGGAACTCTGCGTGCGGCTGCGCCAAAATGGTTGGAAAATCGAGCGATTAGATGCAGAAATGACTTTGCACGACGCCCAAATGACTCGTTTTGACCAGTGGTGGAAGCGCTGTCAAAGAGCAGGCCATGCCTACGCCGAAGGTTCCTGGTTGCACGGAAACACCCCCGAACGCCACTGGGTCAAAGACAGCACCAGCATCTGGTTCTGGGGATTCGTTTTGCCCGTGCTAGCAATCGGGACAGCGTGGGTTACGCACGGCTGGAGCCTGTTGTTGCTTTGGGGCTACCCGATACTTGGCTACCGCATCTATCGGCGGATGCAGCAAAACTTAAAATCAAAGGATGCTGCTCTCTACGCATTATCTTGCGTGTTGGGGAGATTTCCTCAATTGCAGGGTCAGATGCTGTTTTACAAACGCCGGTTGCTCAGACAGCGCAGCAACTTGATCGAATACAAGACATCAAGCCCATCAATTGAGAAAGTTACAATGAGTGCTAAGTCTACTAAGTAGATCAGTTACCATCAACTTAACTTGTTTTTTCTGCAACTTCTCCCCTGTAATTGCAAATCGGGTGTTGATGTAGAGGCGGATTTTTCCATCAACCTCTACAGCCGACTCTCGCATCGAAAAAAAAAACGCTTAATATCGATTAATCTATTCAAAACTCAACTTCCAAATATTCATCGATCGTCAACAAAGGAATCTAACCAATGAACAACCAAAAATTAAAAGTTTTACTAATTGTAGAGCAGTGCAATCCTGAATGGGCTTCTGTACCTTTGGTGGGGTACAATTTTGTTGAACAAATTAGCAAGCTAGTTGATGCAACACTTGTCACCCATGCTAGAAATAAATCCGCTATTCAAAAACACCCTGAATACGAAAAAGTTTTTTATCTTGAAGAAGGAAAGATTGCTACGCAGTATTACAAAGTAGTAGAAAAAATTACCGCGAATGGTAAAATAAATTGGCCACTGTATAATGCTTTGAGCTACCCAATTTATGAAGAATTTAATCAGCAAGTATATCAAAAATTTCACTCCAAAATTCTCAAGGGAGATTATGACATAGTTCATGCAATTACCCCGATGATGCCGCGGTATCCGTTTAAGGTAGTCAGCGCCTGCCAAAACACTCCTTTTCTGCTAGGCCCAGTCAATGGAGGCATTCCTTTTCCACCAGGCTTTCAAGAAACTGCCAAACAAGAATTTGCTCAATTCAACTTTTTGAGGGCAGTTGGTCGAGCCTTAATTCCAGGTTATGTAGAAACTTACAAAAAAGCAGACCAAATTTTGGCAGGTTCAACATATACCTTAAATATGCTCAAAGATTTGTTTGCGATACCAGACCAGAGAATTCAACTATTTTACGAA
Source organism: Microcoleus sp. PH2017_34_RAT_O_A (assembly GCF_020737885.1). Lineage (NCBI taxonomy): Bacteria > Bacillati > Cyanobacteriota > Cyanophyceae > Oscillatoriales > Microcoleaceae > Microcoleus > Microcoleus sp. PH2017_34_RAT_O_A. The sequence continues at coordinate 11,234 of NZ_JAEQDD010000047.1, forward strand.
AATGGTATTGCCAGTAGTTTCTTAAAACAAGAACCAAAAACAAAAAAGGGTGGCCAGATAAATTTACTTTTTGTAGGTCGATTGGTTCCTTACAAATGTGCTGACATTCTCATCGAAGCTGTGAATAGACTAGAACCAAAAATTAAAGAAAAAGTTCAATTAACAATAGTAGGTGACGGGCAAGAAAGAAAAGCATTAGAATCTCAAGTAGAGAAGCTTAACTTAGGAGAAAAAGTTAAGTTTGCTGGTTGGGTAGGTCAAGCAGAAACACTTGACTATTACCAGCAAGCGGATATTTTTTGCTTCCCTTCGATTAGGGAATTTGGCGGCGCAGTGGTAATGGAAGCTATGGCTTGTGGGTTGCCTTGTATTGTACCAAACAATGGCGGTATAGCCGAATACGTGACTGAAGAAACTGGATTTAAAATAGAGCCAACTTCTAGAGAGTATCTTACTCAGGAGTTAACAAATAAAATTCAGATTTTGGTCGAAGACGATCGTTTGCGGCAAGTTATGTCAGCTAAGTGTATCGAAAAAGCGAAAGAATTTACATGGGAGCCAAAGGCAGAAAAAATTCTTGAAATTTATCATAAAATGATTGACGCTAAAAGTACCGCTCGCTCTAAATAAGCTGTTGTGCATCTAGATTGTGTATGGTAATTGAGGGTTAGAAGGGCAGCGGATTGAAGATTTTTGTTCGCAAACCGAAATATACAATTTAAATGCACAACAGCTTAGTAGATAAATCTCTTTATGGGGTGGAAAACAAGTTATGCGAATTGTAATTGTTGCTGAAAATGCCTCTAACAAATTCGGTGGAGAGTCATTGCTGCCGGTGCACTACTTCCGAATACTTCGATCCCGCCAAATAGAGACATGGTTAGTGGTACACGGGCGCACTCAAGCTGAACTCGAAGCGCTGTTTCCAGAAGAATGCGATCGAATGCGCTTTGTACCCGACACATGGGTGCATCGGCTGCTTAACAATTGCGGGCGATTCTTGCCTCCAAGGTTAGGTGCGCCTACTTTAGGGCTGCTCAGTCACCTATACACCCAAGTGCTACAGCGCGGTATTGTCGATCGGCTGGTGAGCGAAAAACAGATTGATATTGTTCACGAGCCGACACCAGTTTCGGCAAAATTTCCGTCCCTGATGTTCGCCTTAGGGGTGCCGGTAGTTATGGGGCCACTGAATACGGCGGTTAAATTTCCTTTGGCATTTCGATCGCGCCAAAACCGTTCAGTAGATATTTTAATCGAGATCGGTTATCAGTTCGTCAACTTGTTCAACCGTCTTTTGCCCGGTAAAATCAAAGCAGAGACGGTGTTAGTGGCAAACGATCGCACGAAGCAGGCACTTCCGGCGGGGGTGCAGGGTAAAATCATCGAACTTGTGGAAAACGGCGTGGATTTATCGGTGTGGCGATCGGAATCTATGGCATCAAAGGAGCCTAATCAACAAATCCATTTTGTTTTCTTGGGGCGACTGGCAGACTGGAAGGGGGTAGACTTGCTGCTAGAAGCCTTCAGAGCCGTCGCCGCTCAAACGGATGCTGTTTTGGAAATCATCGGCGATGGGGAGATGCGAGGGGAACTCGAAGCTCAAACAGCTCGTTTAGGCCAGGAGGCCAGGGTTGTATTTAGTGGCTGGTTGTCTCAGGATCGATGCGCTCTCAAACTGCAACAAGCCGATGTACTGGTGCTGCCGAGTTTGCGGGAGCCTGGGGGAGCCGTGGTAATGGAAGCAATGGCCGTCGGCTTGCCCGTCATTGCCACCAATTGGGGCGGCCCGATGGATTATATAGATTCCAGTTGCGGTATTTTAGTAGAACCAGCTTCTAAAGAAGGCTTTGTCAAGGGACTGACTGACGCTATGCTGAAGCTCGCTCAGTCGCAGGAGATGCGACAGAGTATGGGTAGGGCGGGATGGGAGCGGGTTCGGGAGCATTTTGACTGGGAACGCAAAGTCGATCGCATGATTGAAATTTATCAACAAACGATCGACACTTGCCAGAAGCATTAGCTAGTCAAGGACAAAAGCAGCAACTTTCAGATAAAAAGCTGCTGCTTAAGCTTGCAAAAAAGTACGTAGCGGATAAAAAAACACTCTACATCCTCGCTAAAAACGGGTTAACCAGTATTTGGTTAACCCGCAAGCTTAGAAACACGCAGAGTTATTAATTTTGCACTACCAACTTGACGTTGGCGTTTTGCAAACCGCGCTGCTTGACTGCTGCCAAGGTCTTGTTAACTGCGTACTTCTGGTTAATGGAGTTAATTAACTCAGTTTGATTGTGCTTTTTGGCAACGCCCCAGAGGTCTGCAATCAGATCAAAGGAACCGTCGCTATTGCGAGACCAACCCAGGTCGTATTCGCCTTCCAGAGTCGCCACGATGTCGGAGCGAACGCGCTGACCATTATAGCCACGAACATCAGCTTCTGACTTGACTGAAATGCCCAAGTCACGTAGGGAAGCTTTCAGGATTTCGGCATCAGTGATTTTGGTACGCAGAGTGCTAAAGTGAGACATTGGATTTCCTCCTAATAAAACTGAGAGAGAAACAACAACGGTCTGGATTTAACGGTGCCGCTGGGCGGCTCTTCAATCGAACTGCTAGCTGTTGCTAGCCTTTGCTCCTGTTTGGACCAGGAGAAAGCTTTTAGAATTCCATTCGCTGGTATTCAGCGACGGAAGACGCAGCGGGCCGTGCGCGCTGTCTCGCCCAATCTCGGAGGGCGCTGACCTGTTCGGTCATGGTTTTAGACAGTGGCAATGTAGATTTAATGGCCGCGATGATATCTAACTGCGTAAACTCTCTATCTTGAGCGAAGGCCTCGTACATGGCTGCTACTAGCCCTTGCTCAATTTCTGCGCCTGAAAAGCCGTCGGAAACATTGGAAAGTTGCTCTAAATCGAAGCGAGAAATTTCCCGACGCCGTTTTGACAGGTGAATTTTGAATATATCTTGGCGTTCTTCTTTCGTCGGTAGGTCAACAAAGAAGAGTTCGTCGAATCGACCTTTTCTCAAGAATTCCCCGGGTAAACGCTCGATTCGGTTGGCTGTTGCCATTACGAAGACTGGGGAAGTCTTTTCTTGCATCCAAGTGAGGAATGAACCGAAAATCCGGCTGGATGTGCCTCCGTCTGAGTCGGCCGAACCAGTGCCTCCTGCAAAGGCTTTGTCTAGTTCGTCGATGAAGAGGATAGCTGGGGAGATGGATTCTGCGGTTTTGAGCGCGTTGCGGAGGTTTGCTTCCGATCGACCTACCATCGAGCCGTCGTAGACTCTACCCATATCTAGCCTGAGCAGGGGCAGTCCCCACAGGCGCGAGGTAGTCTTGGCAATCAGCGATTTTCCGCATCCGGGTACGCCGAGAATTAGCATTCCTTTGGGTTGGGGCAAGCCGTATTCTCTCGCCCTTTCTGTAAAGGCGTTGGAACGCTGCTTGAGCCACCGTTTGAGTTCTTCTAAACCCCCGACTGCATCCAGGGTTTCGTCTTCTTCTACAAACTCTAGAATGCCGTTGCGCCGAATTAATTGCTTTTTCTCCGACAGAACTATGTCTACTTCTTCTTCGGTTAAGCGCCCCGTGGAAACTTGGGCTTTGCGATAAACTTTTTCAGCTTCATCCTTAGTCAATCCCAAGGCTGCTTTTAAAAGTTTTTCTCGCGATTCTGTGGTAATGCGTCGCGATTTCGTTTGCTCCAACTGGCTAGACAATACTTGGTTTAGTTCCGCCATGTCTGGGAGCGCGAAGTCTAAGACTACCACTTCCTTTTCTAGCTCGATCGGGATTTGCTGCAAAGGAGACATCAGTATAATTGTCTTTTGTGTTCCTTTGAAGTTGGCGATCGCATCACGCAACAACCTTGTTACGGTTGCATCATCTTTAAAAGGATGCAGGTCTTTGAATACATAGATAGTAGCGTTGTTGTTCGGTTCGCGCTGCCTAATCGCCCATTCAATAGCTGCCTGCGGCGAGAGGGTGCTTTGCTGAGTGTTTGCACGAGGTTGACCGTACTCTATCATGCCCTGGGTTACAGTCCAGACAAAGACTCGGCGCTGCGGCTTAGCTTGAGCTATTGCGGAAATTGCTTGCTCACACCGCTCTTCCTCGGATGTCACGAGGTAGATCAGAGGATATTGAGCTTGGATTAGGATACTGATCTCTTCTTGCATATTCCTCGACCCACTAGAGACGGTGCTATCTTTGCTGAATCTCAATGCTGCCATTAGCCCATTGCTGAATGAGATTTCCAGTTATGGCTTTTTGAGCAAGCAAGGCATTCTTAGCAGGGAACCAATTCTTCCTCTCCCGGTTGGGCTGTGCTGGCACTGACGCCTGACACTTGCTTGACTGGAAGATCCTGCTCAGCCAATACACTCGGCTGACTTGTTACGGATGCCAGTTCTCCATCTCGCATTACTACTGAACCCGTGCATTCTGGACAAGTGTACACCCGGTGGGTTTGTCCGTAGGAGGCTTCTACTTCGTCAACCAGTTCGGGGTTTCCTAGGTAGAAGACAATTGCCCTTTCTGCAATTGATGACATCGGTTCGGTTTCTACTGCGGCTTTGATTTTGAGCTGGCGATGCAGTTCAGGTGGAAGATACAGTGTAACTTTTTGCTTTTCTTGCATATCAGTGAATTGACTTACCCGGGTATGTATATTAGATTAGCTACTTAATTCTTTGCTGTCAAGCCTCTATGCTGCTTTAGCGTCATTTTGTAATATCTCGTTACAATTGCTGCGATCTTGGGGCGGCTAACAACGGAAAATAGAAGAATGTAGCTGATGAGGCAGCTATCAAGGTACGTAGTTGCGCTTGGGCGCTCTTTATATATATGAAAGAGCGCTGAAGCGCAACTACGTACCTAAAGGCGAATGCTGGGAAAAACTCTAATTTGAAAGCTGATTAGCCGATCGCCCCCCGAGATATGGGAAAATCAATCAGAGTCTGCCGGTAAACATCCGGCAATCCCGTGTCATAACACCGCCCTCGCACCACATAACCAGCCATTCCCTCGAACTCCCGCAACTTATCCAAACACGACGTTAACTGAAATTCGCCTCTTTCTCGAAAATTGCTATTAATATGTTCTGCCAAACAATCAAAGATTTTAGGATCGAGGACATACATCCCAAACATTGATAAGAATAAATCCTCTGCCAAGCCTTCTACGCTTAAATGCTGCCGCGCATACTCGATATCCGGCTTTTCGTAAACTTGCGTCACCGACAAAATAGCATCTTGTTCCTGCCAAACTCCCGCCGCACAGCCGTAGTGATGAATTACATCAGATGGTGTTACCCTCAAACCAATGACGCTGTGCTGCACTTGCGAGTAAATATCCAATAGTTGGCGCGCACAAGAGCTTTCTGTTTGCGACGAGTAAATGTGATCGCCCAAAAGCAGGAGAAATGGCTCGTTGTTAGTCCATTCCTTAGCACAAAATACCGCGTGGCCGAACCCTTCCTGGACATCCTGAGTGAGAATTGTAACGCGCTGTCCCAACTCTTGTAAATATTGGCTATAATCCTGATTTTGCTGAGACAGTTTTTGGAAAAGTTCGGGAGACGGCCCAGTTTTAAAGAAATCTTCAAAAAAAGTGCGATCGCCCTTTTGGACAACTATACCAACTTCCTCGATTCCCGCACTCAAAGCTTCTTCCACAATTGCCAAAATTATCGGTTTAGCGCGGCCAGTGCGATCGATAATTGGTAAGAATTCCTTCTTCACTGCCTTAGTAGCCGGAAACATCCGAGTGCCGAAACCAGCGGCTGGAATCACGGCTTTTCTGACTTGCAGTCGGGAAGCTTTTCCTGCATCTTTTCTTTCTTCTATCTGCGTGGAACAGGCGTCCCGCCTGTATATTTCTGGGGTTTCTGCATCTTTTCTTTCTTCTATCTGCGTGGAACAGGCGTCCCGCCTGTATATTTCTGGGGTTGTTGCTGCATTAAATTCTGTTTCAGGCTGCAAATGGGTCTGAGAACTAATAGTAAGTTTCACACATTCCATCTGAGGAAAATTCCGTGAAATAATCTCGATAACTTGCTGTTGACTTTCATAATCTTTCACGATAAATTGCGCCGTGCCGTCTCCCTGAGAACCAACTCCCTTACCGCCCAAAATATAAGGCTGAATCGGTTGACAATTCAGGAGTTCGTGCAAAACTGGAGCCGTCAATTCCCCTGGACAAGCGGGGATTAAATACCTATCAAATTCCCTCTGAGCAACTTTCATCAACTCGCCGAGTTTAACCGCATCTCCCTGCTGTAAAGCTGCGGCCGCATCTTGCGTAATTTTAGAACTAATCGCGCCGAGATGTTTCTGCACGTTTGCTTGAACTTCAGTCACAGCAAAGGGATAAGCCTGATTCAGACTTGCCAGAATTTGTTGAGTGTTTTTGCTAGCGCCCAAATCTACGATGACAAAAAACAAATCTTTGGCAACTTTTAGCTCAACAACATCCATTTGATCGCCGTCAAAAAACATCAAAATTGGTCGATTTCCATAGGCACAACCCTGATCCATGCGGCCGCAGCGCGAAGGTGTGGCAATTTCGCCTAAATAAGCCATTTCCATTTCGTCGCGGACGTTCATTTTTAAATCGTATAAGCGATTGAAAGCGCGGGCTACTAACACGCAAATTGCGGCACTTGAAGACAAGCCTTTCTGAATTGGCAAATCAGTTAAATAATTGTCAATTTCTACTCCTCCCGCGTAGCCGTGCGAGAGAAATTGAGCGGCAACACCGGCTGCATAACTGAAAAAAGTTCCTGTTTGGGCCTCAGCAAGCAGAGCATTTTTTGCCATCGGGAGTGCAGTTTCAATTTTTGTGCCATCATTTAAAGCTGCCCGCAAAATCAAGTGTGTCGGATGTTTTTTGACTTCGGCATAAATTCCTTGATTTGTACTGGCTATCAGAGTACAGCCTTTTTCTATAGCGGGATTGTGCGGGCGATAACTGGCGGCCCAATCGCTGTGTTCGCCAAACAAACAAAGGCGACCCGGAACAAAAAGTTTCATTGCATCTATCTAAGGGTATCTATATTGTGATTACTCTAACCTGAGATGGAGATATTTTACTAAAGTGCGATCGTCCTTTGGGTTGATGTACTTGACGGAGGAAATTTGTTGTAATAGATGAAAACTAAGAGTTGAAGGAAGCAGTTGCAATGCGTAAGTTAAACATAGGTCTATCTGAGGAGCAACGTGCAGGCGTTATCGAACTGTTGAATCACGACCTGTCAGATGCTTATCTGCTGTTAATCAAAACCAAAAAGTATCACTGGGATGTAGTGGGCCCGCAGTTTCGATCGCTCCACCAGTTGTGGGAAGAACACTACCAGGCGTTAACAGTAAATATCGATGCTATGGCCGAACGGGTGAGAACTTTAGGTGGCTACCCAATTGGTACTGCTGAGGGTTTTCTGAAGTATGGTTCGATTAAAGAACATATCGGCGACTTGCCTTTGGCTACGGAAATGGTATCACGTTTAGTTGATGACCATGAACTGATTATTCGCAATCTCCGCCAACACGTCGAACAGTGCGGTGAAGAGTTTAAGGATGATGGAACCGCAGATTTTTTGACTGGTTTGATGGAACAGCACGAGCAAATGGCTTGGATGTTGCGATCGTTTATTGAAGGGGAATCTATTTCACCGGATGGTAAGCAGCCGAAAGCTAAAACTCCTACAGCTTCTCACGCTTAGATTATAGCTCGATCGAACAGATTTAACTGTTGTGAGTCAGAGAATTTCACCGCGATTCTCGCAGTACGACAGGGGTTTTCAACCCCTGTCTCATAGCGAAAGTCCTCTTTTAGAGGACTGGAGTTAACCTGATTTCGATCTGGTTTTTGAGTCGTTTTTTAACCGACTTTCGCCTTGAGGCCGGGGTTTAAACCCCGGCCGGACTCCGAGGAGAGCGTGCTTTTTGACAGATTTTGAGTAAGACATGATTACGGACAAATTTGATGTACAGTCTCTACGTATCTGTTCACAGAGTGATATTATTATACTGCTCGATTTCCCAAACTCTTCAACCGCATTTTTTCATACACCTGCGACGGCAACATTCTGTGAATATTCATTCGCTTTTCGATCGCATAAATTGTCGTCCCGGCAATTGAATCCGATGTTTGCTTCAACTCCAATCCCGATTCAATTCTCGATCCTAATATCATTTTTACCAAACTTTCTATTGACAATAAATACAAATTATGCCGCAGCAAAGCCATCACAAAATCTTCTTTTAAAGCTCGATATAGCCAAAACAATGTACTCCGGTAATTGCCGTTGCGGTTGCTTTTGACAGCTAGATAAATATAAAAATTACTGCTAGACCAGCAGTAAACTTTCTCGGGAACTTTCGAGTGATACCGCCGGACATCTGCCAAAATTAAAGTATGGCCTTTTGCCATTGCGGCATAGTTGCAAGACATACTGCTGGAAATCTGTCGGTAGCCGACTAAATACTCCGGTACTACTTTAAATTGATAGTATTGGGCGATGCGGAGGTGCAATTCCCAGTCTTCGCAACCTTGAGCATTTTCTAGTTTGAATTTGCAGTTGTAACCGCCGACTTTTTCAAAGCAAGCGCGACGGATTAGAGATGAACTGGCATTGCCGATAAAATATTTATAAACTAAGGCATCGTGAACCGATCCTTCGATCGTTGAGTTGTAAAATCCACCTGTCAGCAAACCTTCTTCGTTAATATCCAATGACCAGGAATAAATAACTCCAACAAAAGATTCCGATTTTGTCAGGCATTCAACTTGTTTTTCCAGGTTTTGCGGGTACCAAATATCGTCAGCGTCGATCGGAGCAATATGTTCGCCTTTTGAGTGTAAATAGGCTAGGTTGCGAGCGACGGCTACACCTGCATTTGATTGCTGCAATAAGATGATTCGGCTATCTTTTTGAGCAAAAGATTTGATGATTTCAGCGGTTGTGTCTGTAGAGCCGTCGTCCACAACTAAAATCTCTATATTCTGATAAGTTTGAGATAGCACAGACTCGATTGTTTGGGCAATAAATTCCTCAGCATTGTAAGCCGGTATAATTACTGAAATTAATGGCTGATTTAAATTGTGTTTGGTGTTGTTCATGCGATATAAAAACTTTTTTATGTAAAATTTTTGACTCTCAGGCACCGATTTAATGGTATCTTAACAAAGTGGTAAGGTCGATCGCACACCGTCGAAAATTTGCAGGTGTACATTTGAAATATATTGCCAAAACTCATCAAATGTGCATTGACACAGCAGTCGGGATACAGACTTGGTGCAGGAGTGACTCGCCGATCGCATATATAAAATCAACTGTACTGGGCAACTCGCGATCGCCGGAGAGTCTCAGTATATCATATGTTGCTTTTTATACTTGTTACGGTCAAAAAAAATCAAATTCTTGTGCGGTGGAATACTCTGAAACACAATGGCTGGTGGGGCTTTTTAGAAGGTTTACAAAAACAATGATATATATAAAGATTTCGTAAAGCTGTTGTCTTCATCAGGTGAGTCTCAGCCAGATGTGGCTTAGAATACAGGCATGAATGGGGATCAATGCAGCCTACATTGCCAGCAAAAAAATTAGTTGAAGATAAACAGAAATCGGGTTATAAACAAAAATGTAGAGCTGATTTTACTTTTCGTAAAGTAGGAGCATTGAAATTCAATCATTGGTTTTCCATGCAATTCAAAACAAACTCGGTAATGATTTATACTAACGAACCGACTGTATCCGTAATTATCCCAGTCCACAATGGGGGAGCTTACTTCCGCACCTGTTTGTCAAAGCTGGCTCAAGCTAGACCGAAGCCGATCGAGATTATTGTAGTAGCAGATGGGGAAAGCGACGGTTCTTGGCGTCTGGCCAAGGAATTCGGCGCCAAAGTCATCAGAATTCCCGAATGCGGCGGCCCCGCCCGAGCCAGAAATTTTGGAGCGCAAGCTGCGAAGGGAGATATTCTGTTTTTTGTGGATGCTGATGTCGCTGTTTGTCCTGAGGCTGTGGGTTATGCGAAATCGGTGTTCAAAAATAATCCCTACTTAGCTGCTTTGATCGGTTCCTATGACGATGCTCCTGGAGATCCCGATTTTTTATCGCAGTACAGGAACTTGCTCCACCACTACGTGCACCAAACAGGTAATGAAGAAGCTTCGACTTTTTGGGGCGCTTGCGGAGTGATTCGCCGGGAAATTTTTTTGCAGATGGGTGGCTTTAATGAGAGTTATCGCCAAGCTTCGATCGAGGATATTGAGCTGGGCTACCGTTTGAAACAAGCCGGTTATAAAATTCGATTGTGCAAAACATTGCAAGTCAAGCATTTAAAGCGCTGGGAAGCGGTGGGGATGGTGAAGGCTGACTTTTTTTACCGAGCGCTGCCTTGGACTGAACTGATTTGGCGCGATCGCAAATTGAATAATGACCTCAACTTGCAAGTATCGAACCGAATTAGTGTAGTTTTAACTTATGCCATGCTGCTGGCAGTGGTGGGGACGTGCTGGTCGCTGAACTTTCTGCTATTGGCTGGGTTGCTGGCAATACCCTTAGTAGCAATTAATTCAGAGCTTTATCGATTTTTTCAGCAAAAACACGGTATCTTATTTGCGCTGAAAACCATTCCTTGGCACTGGCTTTTCTATTTTTACAGCGGACTGGCATTTGCGATCGGCACGGGTCGTCACTTATCCCAAAAAAAGCTGTTGACTGGCAAAGTTAGGTTGCCAGTATCCGCTCAATAAATCAAGGCAAATTGTCCTTCAACTTCCAGCCGATCGATATTTTATCAGGGTATTCACTGGTGCATATATTAATTTTAGAAGTTATAAATAATTGTATAGTGCAATAAAAAGGCTGGAGGTAGGCTGAGTGAAACATTATCCTGTGGCGATCGTCGGTGCTGGGCCTGCGGGTTTGACGGCTGCTTACGAGCTAGTCAAGCAAGGGATCGTCCCTGTTGTACTCGAAAAAGGGGATAAAGTTGGCGGGTTGGCCCGCACCGAAAGCTACAAAGGCTATCGTTTCGACATTGGCGGCCACCGATTTTATACTAAAGTTGCAGCGGTGCAGCAGTTGTGGCAAGAGGTACTGGGAAATGAGTTTATTAAAGTGCCGCGCTTGTCGCGAATTTTTTATAGAGGTAAATTTTTTAACTATCCGATCGGGGCCTTCAATACTCTGTTTAATTTGGGGATAATTGAGAGTGCGCTAATTATTTTGAGCTATCTGAGAGTTAGACTCTGGCCGCTTCCCAAAGAAGAAACTTTTGAACAGTGGGTAATCAATCGTTTTGGCGATCGCTTGTACAAAACATTTTTTAAGACTTATACAGAAAAAGTTTGGGGAATTCCCTGTTCGGAAATTCAAGCGGATTGGGCGGCGCAACGGATTAAAGGATTGTCGCTGACAACAGCGATAATTAATGCTTTGTTTGGCAGTAACGATACTAAAACTTTAATCAAAGAGTTTGACTATCCGGCTTTGGGGCCGGGGATGATGTGGGAAAAGTTCGCCGAAGCTGTGGAAGATAAAGACGGCAAAGTTTATCTCGATACTAAGGTGATTAGCTTTGAGCGTGAAGGTAATAAAATTAAAACTATTACTGCTGAACATAACGGAGAATTAGTTGAATATTCGGCGGATAATTTCATTACGAGTATGCCGATATCGGCGCTGGTAGCACGGATGAAACCGCAGCCGCCTGAGCCAGTGTTGCACGCGGCGCGATCGCTAAAATATCGAGATTTTTTGATTGTATCGCTGATTGTCGATCGCCCAAGTTTGTTTCCTGACAACTGGATTTACATTCATTCTCCCGAAGTGAAAGTCGGACGGATTCAGAATTTTAAGAATTGGAGTGCTGCATTGGTTCCCGATGCGAGCAAAACTTGTTTGGGAATGGAGTATTTTTGCAATGAAGGCGAGGAACTTTGGGTAATGTCGGATGCTGAACTTGTGGAGTTAGCAACTCGCGAGTTGGTTGAGTTGGGTTTGGCAAAAGCTGCGGATGTTGAGGATGGGGTGGTGCTGAGGCAGCCGAAGGCTTATCCTGTTTACGATGCCGAATATCGCGGACATTTGCGGGTTTTGGAAGGTTTTTTGACTGGGATTGAGAATTTGCAGACGATCGGGCGAAATGGTATGCACCGATACAACAACCAAGACCATTCTATGCTGACGGGGATGCTGGCGGTGAGAAATCTGCTTGGGGAAAAGCACGATTTGTGGGATGTGAATACTGAGCGATCGTACTATGAAGACTTTAGTGTCGATCGGTCTAAGGAAAAAAAGGATTCGGATTTGATGGCGCAGTCTAGTTGATATTTGGGGATTGTAGTTGTGACAATGTGAGTTAAATCACACCTGAAATGGCGATCGCCCGTTCATATTTTCCGCATAATCTTGTAGGGGCAATCCCCCGATCAGTTGCGTCGCTTCATCCGGCGTAGGTACGGGGTGACTCGCCTACATTTACCACAACCTATTTAGGTGTTGTGAAGTGGAAATATTGTATATTGGTTAAGTAAGCTGACCATTTTTTTAACTTTTCACTCCTCGGAGTCGTTTTTCTATGCTCCAAAGACTATACGTACATAACTTCAGATGCCTGGAGAACTTTGAACTGATTCTCAAAGAGATGCCATCCTCCCTTTTAATTGGGAAAAATGGTGCAGGTAAATCAACCATCCGCGTTGTATTGGAAATCCTTCAACACATCGGTCGAGGCATTAACAGAATGCGTGATTTTGATAAAAATCATCTTGGTCTTATCGACCCGAAAGATTTCAATCGAGGCAGGTCTGATGTTCCAATTCGATTTGAGATAGAAGTATTACTTGACAATAAATTATACAAATATATTCTGGCATTGGAATTACCAGAAAACTTTAGAGAGCTTCGAGTTTTTGAAGAGCAACTGTTAATTTCAGGAAATCCAATTTACTCTCGCAAGGAAGCCCAAGTCACTATTCATTACACCAGCCCGCGAAATCCTGAAGCTAAGTTTCTGGTGGATTGGCATCTCGTTGCTCTTCCAGTGATTCAAGAACAATCAGAAACCGATCCGCTTCGTATTTTCAAGACTTGGCTGGCGCGCACGATTATTTTAGCCCCGATCCCAAGCCTGATGACTGGAGACTCTAACGGGGAAACGTTGGAGCCAAAACGAGACGGTTCAAATTTTGGGGAGTGGTTCTCTGGGTTACTCAGTCGCTACCCTGCTGCCTACACACAGGCTTACAGATACCTCCAAGAAGTTATGCCTGACTTTCAGGATTTTCTGAATGAACAAATCGGGAAAGACTCTAAAAGTATGATTGTTCGGTTTGAAGAAAAGAATGCCAATCTGAGTGTTGACTTTAAAGACTTATCTGATGGGGAGAAATGCTTTTTTCTTTGTGCTGTTGTCTTAGCTGCTAACAAGTATTACGGCCCACTTTTTTGCTTTTGGGACGAACCTGATAACTATCTTTCTCTGTCAGAGGTTGGACATTTTCTTACATCACTACGACGCTCATTTAAGGATAGCGGTCAGATTATAGCGACCTCACATAATGAAGAAGCAATCAGAAAGTTTTCAAATGAAAATACCTTTGTACTCGATCGAAAAAGTCACTTAGAGCCAACCTTAGTTAGGTTGCTCAGTGATATACCTGTCAGTGGCGATCTTGTAGATACCTTGATTCGCGGCGACATAGAATTATGAAAGAGAAGCAAAATCCATACAAGTCTCATGTTGTTGTGTTGCCAGAAGACCGTGCTAATGAAGAGATCGTAAATGGATTTAATAATTTTCTAGACCTTTACTCCAGAGCTATTCAGATTGAGCGGCCTGCTGGTGGTTGGGAAAAAGTTGTGGAGAAATTCCTAAAAAATCATGCCTCTGAAATGAAGAAAAAATTTCCAGAAAGAAAGAATGATGGTCTTGCTGATTGATTTTGATGAAAATTATGAAGATAGGTTTAGTTATGTAAAGGAGCGGATTCCCGAGGATTTAGAAAATAGAGTATTTGTTCTTGGAGTATTATCTGAACCAGAGAAGTTAAGGAGCGATATTAGAAAGAATTTTGAAAATATCGGAGAAGCCCTTGCAAATGACTGTTCCAATAATAACACGAATGGATTATGGGGGCACGATCTTCTCAAACACAACAAAACAGAGTTAGATCGTATGATTCTATCTGTTAAACCATTTCTGTTTAATTAAGTCAACGAGGAATGAATGCGTTTTGTCGATATCTGAACATCTTGTGCTAACTCTTGACCACATACTGATAAAATAAGAAGAGCTAGATTGAGATATCATCTTATGTCGCTGATTAAACAACGCCTTCTAGAAGCGATCGAACGAACTCCTGAATCGCTTTTAGAGCAAACCCTGACATTCCTAGAATTTTTGACCAGTCGGACACAAACCGCGATCGCCCCAGACTTCGACTCAGATTTTGATTCAGACACCGACTCCAACGACCAAATCCTCGCTGATCTGAAAACCTCCCTCCACCAAGCCAAAACGGGACAAACATTCCCCATTGAGGAACTCTGGGATGGCATCAATGTCTGATACGCCAGTCCAACTAAAATTCACAGTTGAGACAAATTTTTTTAACTTGTGCTAAGTCTTGACTTACAGACTTAGAGAGTGAAAATATGCTAAGACGCAAGCAACAAACAAACCAACCTATGAACTTTTCAGAAAAATCAGGGGGCAAAAGTCCCACATCCACAAAAACCAACCCTACACAGCATCTCAACACCAGAGGGCTGCGGACATTACTCCTCGCCGCAGGTATAGTCTCTCTTTGTGCTAGTTGTCAGAGTCCCCAAACACCAAGCGCCACAGCCCCCGGCAGCACTCCCGGAACCACTCCCGCAGCCACTCCCGTCGTCGTTAGCACCCCCGGAGACCCAAATACCGTCAAAATAGTCTCCATGCTCCCCATGACAGGCAGCGCCTTGGGTCAAGCTCAAACAATGGTCAACGGTGTCAAACAAGCCCTTGCCGAAACCGACTCTAAAGCCTGCGATGGCAAAATCAAAATCGAATACGAGATTCTCGATGATGCGACTGCTGCGGCTGGCAAATGGGATCCCAGCCAAGTCACATCGAATGCTAACAAAGTAGCAGCGGATGGTTCGGTAGTTGGTGCGATCGGTCATTACAACTCCGGTGCCGCCAAACTTTCAATTCCCGTGCTCAACCAAGCCAATATAGCGATGGTGAGTCCCGCTACCACCTATCCGGGCTTGACAAAACCAGGAAAAGGTGAGCCGAAAGAACCCAACGTTTATTACCCTACAGGCACTCGCAATTTCGGTCGCGTTGTCCCCGCAGACGACCTCCAAGGCTCTGTAGCTGGCAACTGGGCGAAATCTTTAGGAGTTAAAAAAGTCTACATCCTCGACGACCAAGAACTGTATGGCAAAGGTATTGCTGACGTTTTTGAAGCAACTGCTAAAAAGTTGGAAATTCAAGTCCTCGGCCGGGAGGGAATTGATATCAAAGCCAGTGATTACAAAGCTTTAATGAATAAGATCAAAGCTTTAAATCCCGACATGATTTACTTTGGTGGCACTACTCAAAGTAATGCTGGACAAATCATTAAAGACATGAGAAATGTCGGGATGACTGCTGATGCAGTTAAATTCATGGGCCCGGATGGCATTAAAGAACAAGCTTTAATTGATGCCGGAGGCAAAGATGCTGAAGGAGTTTATGCTACTTTTGGTGGTTTGCCTCCTAAAGAATTGACTGGCGTTGGTGCGAAGTGGTATGAAAGCTACAAGGCAAAATATAATGCTGAACCAGAAGCTTATGCAGCTTATGCTTATGAATCTGCTAAGGTGATTATCGGCGCAATTAATAAGGTTTGCAAAAATGACCGCGCGGCTATCCGCGATGCTGTTTTGGCAACTAAAGATTTTAACGGCGTACTTGGCAATTGGAGTTTTGATGCTAATGGTGATACTAGCTTGACTACAATGTCAGGAAATGTTGTTAAAGCTGGTAAGTGGGAATTTGTGAGTGCACTTAAGACTGAATAATTAGTCAGTTGACTGTTGTCAGTTGACTGGTTAACTGGTTCCCCGGCTCTGCCTGGGAACCGATGTCTAGAGGCTCTGCCTCGCTCTTATACCAGGAAAATTGCCTCGCTTTTCTAGTAGGAAGATTGTCTCGCTTTTCTAGTATAAAAATTGGAGGCAGAGCCTCCGGATCTGCGTTACCAGGCAGAGCCTGGGAACGAGTAGAACTTCCCCATGCCCAATTCCCAATTCCCAATTCCCAATTCCCAATTCCCAATTCCCAATTCCAATAATTATGAAAAACTGGAAAAGTATTCTCTTATATATAGGTGTAGCGTATATAGTTTTGTTGTTAGGTCCGATCGCAGGATTTGACTTACCGAAAATTATTGGCGAAATAGTCCGCAGCCCAGAAGTGTTGATTCAACAGTTGTTAGTGGGTTTGGTCAACGGGGCGCTGATTGCAATTATTGCTTTGGGTTACACGATGGTTTACGGCATTATTGAGCTGATCAATTTTGCTCACGGCGATTTGTATATGTTGGGTGCTTTTGCTTCGCTGACTGTTTTCGGGGCTTTTGGGATTCAAGACGGCGCACCTTTAAGTGTTGCGATACCGGTGATGTTAGTCGCTTTGGTTGTATGTTCGGTGTTTTGTGCTGGACTAAATATTGTGGTCGAAAAGTATGCTTATCGTCCTTTGCGAAATGCTCCTCGTTTGGCTCCGTTAATTTCGGCGATCGGGGTTTCTTTTATCTTCCAAAATCTGGGATTATTTTGGGGAGGATTGAAAGCTTTTATTCCGGTGATGGGTTCTAATTCGGCGGCTCCGAAAAGCTTCCCCGATTTGTTGCCGCGAGTTGATATTCTCAAAGCTATGGGAATTCAAACAAGTATTGTATTTACTACAAAAGATTTAATTGTGTTGGTGGTGGCTCTGGTATTAATGGTTTTGCTTCATGTGTTTGTGCAGTACACTCGTCTGGGAAAGGCGATGCGGGCAACTGCTCAAAGCCGCGATGCTGCTAAAATCATGGGAATTAATGTCGATCAGATTATTGCTCTGACTTTTTTGATTGGTGGGGCTTTGGCTGGTTCGGCGGGAATTTTGGTTGGTTTGTATAACAATACGATCGTGTTTACGATGGGTTTTACGGCGGGGTTGAGGGCTTTTACGGCGGCTGTTTTGGGGGGGATTGGCAATATTGTCGGGGCGATGTTAGGAGGGGTTTTGATTGGGGTGTTGTCGTCTTTGAGCGATCAGTATTTGTCGAGTCGCTGGACTAATGCTTGGGTGTTTGGAGTTTTGGTGGTGATTTTGGCTTTCCGGCCGGGCGGTTTGTTGGGTGAGAATGTTCAGGAGAAGGTTTAAAGGTGCAGGGTTGAAAAAATGGCAAAAGACATTTATCATTATCAAATAAGGACTGCTTTAGAAAAGGATGGGTGGACAATTACAGACGATCCTCTGACTCTGCAATTTGGTTCGCGTAGTGTGTTTGTGGATTTGGGAGCTAAAAAGTTACTAGCAGCCGAACGCGAGGGACAAAAAATTGCAGTTGAAATCAAAAGTTTTGTCGGCAAGTCTCTAGTCAAAGATTGGGAAAATGCGATCGGACAATACAGTTTGTACTTAAAAATACTCTCTAAAAGAGAGCCATATCGCGCCCTATACCTAGCCATTACTGAAGAGATTTATACCAGCTTCTTTCAGGAGGATATCGTGCAAGTCGTACTTGAGGATAGAGCAATGAAAATTATCGTTATCGATCCTATTCAGGAGGTTGTTACCAGATGGATAAACTAGATGAATACCGTGAGTTGATTTATAAAATCCTGTCGTACTATGCCAGCCTACCCTACAATTACGCCGAGATTAATAACAAAGTCATTGTCAGCGAAGACCGAAATGATTTTTTATTGATGACTGAAGGCTGGGAGGGGCACAAGCGACTCCACTATTGCCTCATTCACGTTGAAATTCGCAACGGTAAACTCTGGATTCATTATGATGGTATGGAAGACGGCATTACTGATGAATTACTGGAGGGTGGTGTTCCTGAAAACTGCATTGTTTTGGCGTTTCATTCGCCTGAAGTACGCAAGCATACCGGATTTGCGATCGCCTGAAATATACGCTTGCAAATCCAGAAGCGATCGCAGCAGTCAACAGTCAACAGTCAACAGTCAACAGTCAACAATCATTCCGGTGCAACCGGAATTGATATCAATCAATTCAAACAAAATTAACAAAAGGAGCTGGAAGTCTTCTCGCTTCCAGCTCCTTTTGTTAATGCTAACAGTCCCAAATGTTAGACAGTTAGCGGTTGCGCCAATTCCTTGACTGGTGCTTCACTGTCACTTGACTGCTGCACCCGAATTAGCCACCCTTCGGCTTTAGAGTAGTTATCTTTTTGCACCTGTTTGATAGCTTGTTTGAAGTTCAACTGCACGCCCCAAACATCGCTCGTGAAACGCTTTTCTTGCTTCATATTGTCGAAGAACACGGCGGCTTCGATGTGAGATAAACCGCCTTCGGTTTTGGCAATAGAGAGCATCACTTCAAACACATCATCCGCCATCTTCGCATCCCCACAAACGTAGTAGTGACACTTAGGATGACTCAGCAGCTTCCAGACATCCTGGGAGTTTTGCTGCATGAGGTTCTGCACGTACAGCTTTTGGTCGCCAAGACGGGAGAATGCTACTTCCAGGCCCGAAAGTACACCTTGATTCTGCCACGTCTGCATCTGCTCCTGATAGAGGAAGTCACTGTGATTGCGACAGCCAAAGTATAAGGTAGCATCGCCCAAGGGTTGTCCTTGCTGCAACAAGGCATCTCGGTACTGAAGGAAAGCAATCAGCGGAGAGACTCCCGTACCAGGTCCCACCATCAGCATCGGTGCATCGAGTTCGCTAGGCGGACGGAAGCTAGAAGTACGGACACCAATGCGAACCTTCGCTCCGGGTTCCAGTCCAGCTAGGTAGTTGGAACAGAGTCCTTGACGGACTTTGCCTGCGTCGGTTTTGATTTGCAGCACGCCAACGGTGATTTGTATGTGCTGGGGATGGAGCAAGGGAGAGGAGGAAATCGAGTATAGGCGTGGCTTTTGCTTCGGCAGCAACTCTAGTAGGGTGGCGAGGGTAATCTCTGCTGAGGGAAACTCATCAAAGAGATCGAGAACACTCATGAAGTTGTCTGCGATCGTTTTCTTGAGCAAAACGCTGTCGGCATTGTCGTCTACCTGGCGGAGAATCTCCAGCCAGGTTTCTAGGCGATGTTTCTCCTGGGGATTTTGGGCTACGGAGTACAGGTAGGTAAGCAGTTCGTTGAAGGGTTCCCGCAAAGCTAGATCGAGTTCTTCGGAGAAAACCTGACCTACGGTTGTTGGGACGGCAATGGGGGGTTGGTCTTCTATTTGAGTGCCATCTGGTGTTACGTAACTAGCTGTGAAATAGGTATTAGGGGTGACTGAAAGGCGATCGCACAACCGCTGTACTAATTCTGGTGGATTGCAAGGATAAATAGCAACGTGATCGCCGGTTTCGTATTGTAAATCGCTATCGGAAATATCGAACATGATATAACGAGTAGAACGACTACCAGGAATCACCTCTTGGAGCAGTTCTTGATTTGCGACGACAGGAACTTCGATGGCTTTATCTCCACTCACGGCTAGAGGGGCAACGGTTGCCGCTTCTGCCTCATTTAAGAAGGTAACGTTGAGTTTTGGGGCGGATGCGGTTGTGGCATCTGCGGAGGTGACATCCTCACCTAAAACGCGGGAGATGAGTCCCAGCCACTGTTTGAAGGTGTCTGCCTGTCCCTTAATTTCATCCCCTTTATGCAACGGCACAATGCAGTTAGCCCCTGCCTTTGCGAGTGTTTTATCTACCGAAATTGCCGCAGCACAGAAGTGTTCGTAAACGGTACTGCCAATTCCCAGGATGGAATAGCTCAACCCACTGAGGGAACCCGCAGGCTGTTTCTTCAACCACTGAAGGAATTTTTGGCCGTTTCCGGGGATTTCGCCATTACCGAAGGTGGAGGTGACGATTAGGAGGAGCTTTTCAGAGGCAAGGGTATCGGTATTGTATTCATCGAGGGCCATCACTTTCGCTTTGTAGCGCTGGAGTTGACGGGAGGCTTTCCGCGCAAAGCCTTCGGCTGTACCTGTTTCAGAGGCGTAGAGAATCAGGATGCGGTCTTGCTTGTTGTCGTCCTCGTCGGTAGTAGTGATGAATTTTTCCAGGTCAATGCCGTCTTCCACTGTCCATCGATCGGCTCCATAGTGATAGGCAGGGTCTAGGTAAAAGTCGCGCATCTGGTGATGCCAGACTGGGCAGGTACTCCCTCCAGAGGGTGGTACGACCCAACCCCAATCTGCCGGACACTCGCGCCCTGCTTTCTTTTCGCGCAAGTCGTGGGCGATGAATTGTTTGGAGGCAGTCTGGTGATCCACCATCGAAACTTTAGCTTTTTGGAATGAGTATAGGATAGCGATGTTGAGTTCTAATGCTACGCGATCGCGCCACAACGTTTGCTCAGAACTGGTATCCAGCTTGAGAACTTTGGCGATGTCCTCCGTTTTGTCGTAGCGCCAATCTTCCAAGAAATCCCGCATAATCTCGGTACCCATGTACCAGCCATTGAAAGGAAGGCAGGCGTAGGTAATGCCGCCGATGTCCATGCGGAAGTTGCTGATGGCTGGGATGGCATACCACCGAAAGCCGAGGGACTTGAACTCTGGAATTGTGGGATGCTCAATTTCCACTTCCAGTACATCGTCTTGATGAAACTCATAGAATTTCGGTTCCATTCCTGGGACTTCAATCACTAGGGGGAGGATGTCGTAGGGTGTGCGTGGTTCCGGTGGTTGCCAGCCGAGTTTTAAGATTGCTGCGGTGAGCTCAAAGTTGGCGCCATCGCCCATAATACTCCCGTTCGGTTGCTCGTAAGCGGCATAGCGAATCAATTGGGAATTCCAGACGCGTGGGCCCCAGCGTTCCTTCGGCTGTTTGGGACGGAAGACGGTCATCGTAATTTGAATATTGCCCCCATTCGTGGCGTATCGCAGGTGTTCTTCTAACTCGCGAAACATCTCGTCGGGGTTGGTGACATAGCGGCGATCGCGCACCACCATATTATTCCACTGAATTCGAGCAATACACTTGGAAGCATTGCGCCACGACAACTGTGCCCCATAGGCTAATTCTTCGTAGGTGTGGGTGTAAGTGCCTGTGGCTTTCACTTCCTCTTGGATTTCTACCCAACGCCGCGCTTGATCCTCCGGTTCCCATTCTTGCTCGGTAGCAATCTGCTTCAAATACTGCTTGGCTTTTTTGAGAAATCGCTCCTCATTCAGCTTGGGCAACTTCATCACGTTAATAACGCGATCGAACAACGTCTGCCATGCGTGCCCTAACTCAGGGGTGAAGTCTGGCACATACTTCTCAAGTATGAGCACCAATACCTGTACCATACCAGCATAGGCGCAGGAGGGTATATCATCAATACTCACCTGGGTTCCTAACTGCTGGACTATCAACTCTTCAAATTCATCAAAGTCAATCTCGCCACTACCATCGACATCTACGCGAGCAAACAGATCGTTCAACTCGCTGATGGGGATGGATAGCCCGGACTTGCGCGAGTAATCGATGAGTTCCTCAATAGAGATTGTTCCAGTCCCGTCTGTGTCAATCTCATTAAAGATATACACGCGGAGATCTTGAATTAGTTCGTCTCTACTGCCGCCGTGGAAGCAGTTAACCAAAAATTCCAATACCTCAAACAGGTTCAAGGACAGATAATCCATGTTTGTCCGTCCAAAAATAGGCAGCATGAACGGGTATTTTTCAAATAGAGTTTGAAAAAATGCCTCTCCAATCTGCTGCGTATTCTGTCTGAGGATGGTTAAAGAATCCGCCATGCGTTGCTTGACATCTGGAAGCATTGCCTCTTCGTAGCGACGCATCGCCTCTACCATTGGGACAATCACATCGGTGTTGAAAAATCGGTAAACAGCGGAGTGGGTTCCTTTTGCTAGATTTTCGCGATCGTACTCTTCTAGGTACGGAATCGACGGCAACATCCACATCCACACCTGCCGGGCTTTCAACCAGTGATGAGGACGCATCCCCATATCGGCAAACAGCGCTCCGTAATCCTGAACATTATCGAAGCTATCACCTTTTTCTGCCGGCACCCCCATCAGAGGTTCCGAAATCACGTTCTGGGTATAAGGCTGAAGCTGATGTACGCAACAGTCAAGCAACTCAAAAAAGTAGTCGCTTACGGTGTCGAGGGCATCCCCAAAGATGTACTCTAGTTCTGGAGCCTCCAGCAAGAGGCGCTTCAAGAACTTTTCCATTTGCAATTCTTTCCACGCCCGCAGCTTGTTCCAAACGTCTTTGACAATTACTTCCTCTTGCGGTGTGAGGGGAACCGCTTCGGGCATCTCGAATTCATTTTGGCCGTTGCTCTGACTTGCTGGCGCGTGGAGGCGACGATTTCCCGAATGTCCCAACAGCGTCAGCGTGCTGCTACTTACGTCACTGGTACTTTGGGTAAGGCGAGTTTTCAACTTCAACTGAGGTGCTAGATTCCAGTTGGCGATCGCAAATTCTAACTCGGCGCTGGTTTCACCATTGAGGTAATCCTGCGTCGCCAATGTGACCGTTGCGGCATCCTGCCAGGGCAGAGTAATATCTCCTTCCCGGTAGCATAGGGTAATGGCGATCGTGCAGTCTCCGTTGTTTTTCAGATCCAATAACCAGCTTGGTTGCTTGCGGCTAAAGGAATCCTTTTGCAACAAAGGTTGTCCCTCATCGGAGAGCATCTGCACGCGGCACTTGTACCTGTAGTTGTCGGAAGTGGGGAAATCGGTCGCCGAAACCTCGGTTAAGTGGATAATTCGTGGATTATTGTGCATACTAGGCAGGAAAATTATGTAAGAAGAGCAAGCAGGCTAGGTGTCGTGCACCTGTGTAGCAAAAGCTTAAAGTATATTATCTTATATTCAAGATAAAAAATAGTCCGCGATCGTGCTAAGTTATATTACTGAAAAAATACTTAATGTTGTGTCGATAGATACAATTAAAATTTATGTTTATTTGTAACATAGCACTTCTCAATTGAGTGCAATACAGTAGCCCCATTAAATATTCCCTGGTTTCAAACCGAGGGATAGCCGCTCCCAATTTGATATCACTCCCTCTTCCCTCTTCCTTCTTCCCTCTTCCTTCTTCCTTCTTCTATGTCAAACAAAATAATCAAAGCAATTAAATCTAGTGGTATTCTAGGAGCGATCGCCTTTTTGACAGTCCTCCTATTCGGCGGTTGGAGCGGCACCGTCATCGGCTGGCTGATGGGCACAGCCGCAGGCTTTATGGCTGGTCAGGAACAGAAGGTTAACAACCCGAAAATGGGTGCGACAATTGGCAGTTTAGCCGGATTGGGATTGGGAGTTTGGCTGTTAGTTGCTAGCGTCCTCGAAGGAGTTGTGATTCGACCTTTTTCTGGTCAATCTGCGGTGGATTTGCCGACTACTTTACTGCACGGAATTTGCAGTTTGACGATCGCAATTTTGACAGCTACGTTAATGGGCGCTTTGCAGGGTTTGCAGGGAGAACGCCAGCGACAGGCTACTCTGGTAACATTAGCTTTTATCTTAATTCTGTTTCCGTTTATCGATCTTGAGGCTAAGACCGGCTGGATTGCTACGGTAGTACAGATTCAAATCTTTATTATGTTGGCGCTGGGTTTGAATATTACTGTGGGTTTTGCGGGCTTGTTGGATTTGGGATATGCGGCGTTTTTTGCGATCGGCGCTTACACGACGGCTTTGCTATCTTCGGGACAGGTAAATATTGCTTGGAACTTTTGGGTGGTTTTGCCGATCGCCGCTGGTGTAGCTGGCCTATCGGGCGTTATCCTCGGTATTCCGACACTGCGACTCAAGGGCGATTATTTGGCGATCGTCACCCTCGGCTTTGGTGAAATTATTCCGGTGGTATTTAGAAATTTAACCGCGATTCGCATCGACGAACCAATCTCGAAGATAGTCGCTGCTGTTTTGGGTAAGCCGGAATTGGTGCTTTGTCTCGTTGGGTGCGATCGACCTTTTAACCTCACCGGCGGCGAAGCAGGCATAAACCCGATCGGGCGTCCATCTCTCCCGATCGTCGGCACATTCAGCACCGGTAACTACTTTCCCTGGTACTACCTAATTTTGCTGCTAGTTGTCTTCGCATATTTCATGATTTCGCGGCTGCAAGATTCCCGTTTGGGAAGGGCATGGAATGCCATGCGCGAAGATGAATTAGCAGCGAGTGCCATGGGCATTAACCTCGTCAAAACCAAACTTTCGGCTTTTGCAATGGGAGCGACATTTTCGGGGTTTGCAGGCGCATTTTACGCAGCTTATATCAGCGCCATTTTTCCCAGCGTCTTCGATTTCTCAGTCTCCGTCATCATCCTGTGCATGGTGATTTTAGGCGGTTTGGGCAACATGACAGGCGTGATTTTGGGCGGTATCATTATCATGTCTGCCGATCGGCTTTATCTACCCCAACTCGCCCAAGTCCTCAAAGGTTTTATGAATACTTTTGTGTTGCCGAGAATAGCAATTCCGCAGTTAGCAGACTTTCTCGCCACCAGTTTAGACCCGATTCAAATGCGTTTATTTCTCTTCGGTTTAACTTTAGTTGTGATGATGATCGTGCGGCCGGAAGGGCTGATTCCCGATAAAATTCATCAAGCAGAATTGCATGATGATGCTGAGGCGAACAATCAGACTTTAGCAGATGCGAGAAATCAATAGATCCATCCAATAATTCTTGTGGAACAGGCATCTTGCCTGTTCAAGAAAGGACTTTCTGGAAATATCTAATAGTTAAGGGGGAAAATGAGCAATGAGTAAGAATGTAACAGCAACTGCTTTTGTTGTCGCAGAATTTAGAGCAGAAGAAAATGCAGAAACTGCTCCTCTTTACACCGACAATGTAGTCAAAATTTGGCTGAATGAGGAAACAAAAAGAATTGCGGGCGAAATAGCTCAAAACTCTCCGGCGGCTAAAGAAATGATTAAGTTGCGTACTAAATATTTTGACGATGTGTTGTCAAATCAAATTTTAGCAGGCTGCAAGCAAGTCGTGATTTTAGGATCGGGTTTGGATACTCGCGCTGCGAGAATGAATGGAGAATCAGTGGCTTATTGGGAAATAGACGATCGCGCGACACTTGAATTAAAAGCCTCAACTCTCAAAGCTAACAAAGTTACAGCCAATGTCCGCTACATTCCCGGCGATTACGTGCAAGATGATTTAATCGCTTTGCTGAAACAGAACGATTTTGATTTTGAGCAAGCTACATACTTTTTATGGGAAGGTAACACTACCTTACTTGCCAAGAAAGATGTCATATTTGTATTAGAACAAATTCGCGACAATGTTAAATCTTTCAAGTTGTCCTTTGATTATATGTCGGAAAAGGTGATTGCAAGAACCACGGGCTACCAAGATATCAATGATTACATCGATAAATACGAAAGTATGTATGCGCCGTGGATTACTGGATTTGAAAATATTGAAACTTTGACTGAAGAACTCCAACTCAAAATTATTGACAACTTCTCAACTGCGGAGTTGCACCAACAATACCGCCCTCACCGTTCCCTAGAATCTAATCTATTAAAATTCTACTTTGTTTGTACGTTAGAAAATGCAGTCTAAAATATCGAACATAACATAATTAAGTCAAGCGAATTCGTAAAGAATCAATCAGACGGTTTTTAGCCAACCAATCTTTTACCTCTGGCGTTAAAAGACTCAGGGTAGCACCCTCATTAGCAGCAACTCTCAGAAAACGAAGCACTGCTTCAGGAACCTCATCAGCATTTAAGCCATCCCAGCACTGCTTTAATTGCTCAATTAGCCGATCGACTTTCTCAAAATCCTCAATGCTTTGGGGAATTGAGTTAGACTCCCGAATTTGCAAATCTAAACTTCTAATCCGTTGAACAGTTGGCTTAAATGCCGAAACTTTATCCAATAAATTCAGGATTTCATGATTAGTGCTGGGCTTATTTTGATTTCGATAGCACTGCCAAGCTTGACTCAATTGGTCTTCTAGAGCTTTTTGCAATTGCTCTATCCTAGTAGTGAAATTCTTTTTGTTAAAATTTTTATTGTCTATGATCCACTCAGGATCTGCTTTAAATTCTGCCTCAACATCCGTAATAAATATCAGTAGGGTATCTGCTTTTTGAGCTAAAGCAAAATTAGCAAGTCCTCTTTGATGAAAAGCTCTCAAACATTGAACGAGAGGTAGAGTTCCAGCGACAGCTTGCTCGATTTGTTGTTGTCGAGATTGAAAGCCTTGAAGATTAGTTGCATACCTCTGAAGATTAATTCTTTTTTGAGATAACTCAATCAGTTGAGTGGATTTTTCGACAAGCATATTATCTATCCTTTAATTTCAGTAATTAGATTTCGCAGTCTAGCCAATCCATCTTGAATAGCTCTATGGCAAGATTCTACTGTCGCGCCACCTGACCTTTCTAGTAGTTCAATCTGGTTATTGACATCGCTTATAGAAGCATCAAGAAAATTGTTAGTGTTTCCGAGAAATTCCGAAGCTTCTGTCATTGCTTTTTGATGATTTTCGCTGAGATATTTAAGCAGCTTGCTCGGTTTGCTATCTGAATTATCTTTCTCAGCTTGCACGCGCTTCATTGTTTCTAAATAGCTAGAAAGCCCAACTCGTTTGGCTCTCCTGACTTTATGGTGTATAATGTAACAAACAATACATTTACTGTCATGGACTTTTATTTAGACTATATATTAGACTTGCCTGGAGTCAAGATT
>NZ_JAEQDD010000048.1:0-60071 GCF_020737885.1 Microcoleus sp. PH2017_34_RAT_O_A
AGGTATGTAGTTGCGCTTCAGCGCTCTTTGGCTTGGTATATGAAAGAGCGCGGCGTGGCTGATTGACGGTATGAATTAAGTTCTACCCAAAAGCTCAACTACATACCTATTGTGTTTTTATCGATCGTAAAAAAAGTAAATTCATACTCAAGTTCAGCAACGCCAAGAGCGCTGAAGCGCAACTACATACCTCAATGCCAAGAGCGCTGAAGCGCAACTACGTACCTCAATGCCAAGAGCGCTGAAGCGCAACTACATACCTCAATGCCAAGAGCGCTGAAGCGCAACTACGTACCTCAATGCCAAGAGCGCTGAAGCGCAACTACGTACCTCAATGCCAAGAGCGCTGAAGCGCAACTACATACCTCAATGCCAAGAGCGCCCAAGCGCAACTACATACCTAAATGCTAAGAGCGCCCAAGCGCAACTACATACCTATTGAACGGGCTCTCCGGCCCGTTCCTAAAAAGCTTAGCGCGAGATAAAATGCGCCCAAACATTCCCATCAGGCCCGGCTACTTGATTGATATAGCCATACGGATACATCAACTTTCTTCCCTCAGTATCTCTGTAACCCGTGAGTGCATCTCCCCACGGATCTTGCACGATATAACCCTCAGAATTGTAGCCAATTAAAGTGATAATGTGACCCGCCCCCGTAAAATCTCCCGCTAAAACTATCGGCCGCCGATTCAGCAATTCCGATCGCACGTCAGCCCATTTCCGAGTCGCACTAAAACTCGTCTTAAACCCGTAAGCCTTAATCAGCGCCGAAAGCACGTTGTGATCGGTTTGAGAACCCTGGCCGGCATAGTCGAAACACCACTGCAACAACTCATCCTCCAACTGTCCCCCATACTTAGAACGAACGCCGTAATAATACAGCACCATCGCGATCGCAGTTACGTTGCAAGTAGACCAGTCAAAACGCGGATTGTCCCGCTGTGAAAAATACGGCACGTTCAATTCCACATTGTTCGGAACCGGATCGAAAATTTTATCTCCCCGCTTGAACTGAACAAAACTTGGAAAAACATAACCTGTATTGCCGAAATTTTGCAGCTCTTCAGTCAGAGAAACTTTCAGGTGATCGGTTTCCAAACCGTAGCTTTCCACACCGTAAACTCGACCTAAAGGCAGTGTAGTTCTCTCGGTAGCCGTCAGCTTGGCAGCATCTACAGGGCGTTTTTTAAACACAGTTGGTTGCAGCATTGTCATTGTCAAAGCATCCGGGTCAAAGGGAACTTCTTTGCCGTTTTTCTTGATTTGAACAGATTGCCAATAGATAAATCCCACATTGCCAAAACCGGGAATAGCTTCGGCGAAAGTTACTCGGAAATGCCCCAAAATGCAGGCATAACCAGTGATGGCGTAGGTGCTGCCTAAAGTTAGTTCAGCAATTTGGTTTGCAGGGAGTTTCGATGATTCTTTTGGTTGACCTTTAATCAGAGTTGTTTGAGTTACCAACAGTTGAGCATTCCCGTTGCTATTGGGTACGTCTGCTAGGTCGAATTTCAGGACTTTTGTACCTTTGGCAAGCTGAACGTCTGGTTCGTAAAAATAGCCAAAAGTGCCGATCGGCGAAATTGTCGAATCCAGAACCACTTTGAGATGCCCGTCAATAAATCCGTACTTGCTAAGGGCCAAAGTCTGACCTGCTTTGACAAGAACTTTTTGCTGGTTGTTGAGGCGGGAACCATCAACCGGGGCTACCTTAAACCAAGTGTCGGAAACTATCTTTAAGCTCAAATCTTTTCCGACAGTCAGCGGATCTGAACTTACGGTAATATAAATTATTTGGCTGGCGGTAACGTTTCCTTTGCTGTCAGTTGCCCGCAATCTCAGCCAGCGAGCTCCGGGTATGCTAAATCCTTTAGCCAAATTCACTTGCCAAGTGCCTGCTTGTTGGTTGAGTGTCACGGTTAGCGGAAATTTATCCTCAGCTATTACCTCAACTTTTGCTGCTTCTTGCTTGTCAAAAGTACCTGAAAGTGCGATCGACTGATTGACCAAAACCTCTGTCGGGCCTTGATACGTTAAATTTGGGGCCGGATTGAAAGATTTGCCACCTTTGGCAAATTGCACGAAATCTGGATAAACAAAACCCGTATTGCCAAAGGGCGGCAAATTTTCAGTCAGCGAGACTTTAATATGACCTTGTTCGATCGAGAATCCGGAAATTCCGTAAATCATTCCCGCCGGTAAAGTGATTTTTTCTGGCAGTTGCAGCTTGACAGCATCCACCGGCCGTTTTTTCAACACAGTAGTTTTGACAACAGTCATGGTAACTGCATTTCTGTTACAGGCAATCCCCTTGCCGTCTTGCAAAATCTGGACGTGTTGCGAGTACATAAATCCCGAATTGCCGAAGTTGGGAATTGGGCGATCGAGAGTGACTCGAAAATGACTTTCCACGCAAGCGTAGCCGAAGATATTGAAAGTTTCCCCCTGGTCAAATCGCACTTTCTGAGTCGGGCTTAAAATAGTCGAATCTGCGGGGTTGCGCTTTAACCAGGTTTTTTTGTTCACCCACAGCAACTGCATTCCAGGGGGCGGGGTAGGTAGATCGGCGCGATCGAAGATCAGGATTTTTGAGCCTTTAGTGATGACTGCGTGCTTTTCGTAAAAAAAGCCGGATTTTCCTACCGGAGAAATTGGATTATTGAGTTCAACATTCAGGTGTTCGTCTTCTAACTCGTAGCTGCTAATTTGATAACTTTTACCTGCGGGTATTTCCGCTTTTTGCTGGGAGTTAAGACTGCCAGAAGGCACTGTTCCGGCTTTTAATTGGGTATCTTGGAGCGTAATTAACGTGAAAGAGCGATCGGGTGTGTTAGAAGCAGGATTAACTTTGATGTTAATTGTTTGTTCGCCGATAACTTTGCCTGTTTTATCAGTTGCCTTCACCTGCACCGTGCGAGTACCGGCGCTATCGAATCCTTTCTCTAAACTAATGTTCCAAATGCCTGTCGATAAATTTATCCCGGCCTTCAGGGAATTTGAGCCTTCTGCTGCTGAGATTGCCGCCACTTGATTTTTATCAAAACTGCCAACTAAGACAGAGGCTCGATTAGCCTCAACTTCTTGTGGGCCTAAATAACTCAAAATAGTCTTGGTGCTTGTCATTATGTATCCGCCTACCTACTTAATTATTCAGCTACAGCAAGGATAACTTCTCATTTTATCAAACACAACGATCCGATCCCGGACAAAATCGCTCCTGGACTGAATCTAGGGGCAGTTAATGCGTTTTAAAGCATGAATTTTTTATTGTTGGCGAGATTTTTACCAGAAATCTAACAGTCCAGCTAGCGATCGCGCACCTGACGCGAATATACCGCTGGTTGAGAGAATTTGTGGCGCAATTTTTGCGAGAAAAAATTTAATGGAAGTAGGTTATTACCCCCTATACCTTTGACCCCTCACTTAGCTCATTTGAGATTTTAGATTGAGGGATTTTAGATTGAGGAATTTTAGTCGTAGGGTGTGTCGCGACGAAAAATTTTTATAAGGAATGAGAATTAAATAACTTACAATCTTTATTGTTCTTGTGGAATGGGCGTCCCGCCCGTCCTTCCGGGACGGGCGGGACGCCCATCCCACTTTCAAGAGTGTAAATTATTTAATTTGCGATCCTAAGACTTACGCACGGGTTGCCAGAAACCGGGTTTTTGCGATAATACTTTGCTGTGATTCGCAAATTTGGGAAAAAACCCGGTTTCTTTAGACTTACGCACGGGTTGCCAGAAACCGGGTTTTTGCGATAATACTTTGCTGTGATTCGCAAATTTGGGAAAAAACCCGGTTTCTTTGTCGGAGTGCGTATTTCACATATCCGCAATAGTTTGATAAACAAACACAAAATTTATTCTGTAGCAATTTTTGGTGGAAATGGTATTACAAAAAAATCCGGTTTCTACGAGAAAATTGCGTGTAGCAACGAGATATCTCGGAAGAAACCGGATTTTTAGCCCTTTAGTGCGTTCAGGAATGTTAGACTAACGGCGGCTAAACTATGGTGACCAGAATATCTTGAGCGTGAGAGTCAACTTTCATCGTTTCCCCTTCATAAACCTGAATAATTTTGCCAGTACCGTCGATAACAAAAGTAACGCGCTTGGCATAATCACCTTTCTCAACATCGTAAGCTTTGGTAATAGCACCATCAACATCTGCTAATAGCTGGAAAGGCAAACCGTACTTCTCCGTGAACTTTTGGTGCGATTCTTCGTTGTCGCGGCTGACACCGAGAACTACAATGTCTTTGCCCTTGTATTCTTCATGGGCTGCTTTGAAGCTTTGAGCTTGTCTGGTGCAACCGGGGGTGTCATCTTTGGGGTAGAAATACAAGATTACGGTTTTACCCGTGAAGTCGGAGAGGGAGACGGTTTTGCCGTTTGTGTCTTTGGCGGTGAATTGAGGAGCCGCGCACCCAACTGGTAATGTCATAGTTTTGTTGACCTTGCGATTGATAAAGATATTTTAGTTGATTGTGGGCTGTTGTTGTCAATCTCTTAAATTTAGATTCGGAATTGAGCGACCAAAATGTAAAATCTACCTTTCGGAATAGTTTTGATGGGTAATTTTGTGCCTTGACTGACGGGCGATATTGTGTTAGATTGTGGGCGTGGACTCCGAATATACTGACGCTATCAAACTTGATGAAGTAAGTAAAATATGATAGATTTTTACACTGTTATTATCCGAAAGAGTGCCAAGTATTGGGTGGCATTGTGTTTGGAGAATGGATTGGTTGGACAAGGAAATACTCCCGAACAGTCTATCGACAAACTCAAACAGGCGATCGAGTCATTTTCTGAAGTTTATGAAGCTGAATTAAATATTTATCTTAATCCTCTTGCTATTAATGAATTGCACGAGTTTCTTACTTTAGAAGATGCGGAAGCTTCAGATACTTATGAACTAAGAAAAGTTTATGCCTAAAATAATTAGACTTACAGGACTTACGCAGGGGGTCCAGAAACCGGGTTTTTTGACGAAAATACTGAGTTACAACCCGCAGATTTGGTAAAAAACCCGGTTTCTTTGGTAGAAGTGGGTAAGTCCTGACTTAATTAATTTTGGCAACAAGTTCTAACATATTCTCGAACAACAAGAGATAAATCAAACAATACTTGCTCTCCTTCTATTCTTTTGACTAAATAACGTTGACGCAATGATTCTAACCCATTCATTAAGTCCATTGATGAGAGAGATAAACTTTGTCTTAAATCTTCTCTTGACACAGGTTGCTCAAATTTACTTAATTGTAAAACAATCTCTTGTTCTCTGGGTGATAGTCGCTTGAATAATTTAGTCAACCGAGATTTCATGTCTTTAGTGACAATTAAACTATCTTCGTTTAAGAAATCAGCGACTTTGCCCCCAAAAATATTTTTAATTAAGCTGACAATATCTTTTAAATAAACGGGATTACCTTCATATAACTTTATAAGTTGCGCCCAAGTTTCATCATCCT
Organism: Microcoleus sp. PH2017_34_RAT_O_A; assembly: GCF_020737885.1. Taxonomy (NCBI): domain Bacteria; kingdom Bacillati; phylum Cyanobacteriota; class Cyanophyceae; order Oscillatoriales; family Microcoleaceae; genus Microcoleus; species Microcoleus sp. PH2017_34_RAT_O_A. The sequence goes on from NZ_JAEQDD010000048.1 coordinate 5,480, forward strand.
TTAATCCCCAGTTTTTCATGATTGACCTACTCTCTACTCCTTCTAACTCTAAGCACTTAATAGGATATAACTCCTCATCCAAGCAAATCATTTCTTGACATTGTTCCTGACTAATTAAGATCAAACTGCTTTGATGTTCAATCTCTGTCATCATTGTAAACAAGTTTTGGTAATTTTTATATTCCGTTTTGAATTGTCCTGCCCAGTCTCCCTTTATAAATAATTCTTGGATATCATCAAGAATAATTAAACATTTTTTCTGACGTAAAACATTAAAAAGTTGAGTTAACTTATTGTCAGGTTGAACAGAATCATGATTAACACCTGTTAAAATTTCAGTAATAATGCCATCTAAAGATTGAGATAGTTTGAGGTTTTTCCAGACAACTACATCAAATTGTTGTAAATTGAGATCGACAAACTGTTTAACTAGGGTAGTTTTACCGATTCCGCTTAAGCCTAAAACTGAGATTAGACGAGTATTTTGATGAGTTAGCCAATGGGATAGGGTTTGAAGTTCGGTTGTGCGATCGTAAAAATGGGTAATTTTCGGTGCTAGGGTTAAATCGTGAAAATTTGAGCTAGGTTTACTTTTAGCTTGATTTTGTTGATTATCTTGATGAGATTGATCTAGCGTTTGCGAACAGAAATTAAATTTATGATGATTTCCGATACCTATCACCTGTGATGATTTAACATAAATCCTTTCTATTGTTGAACGAAAATTGTATTTATTAACATCTTCGCCTAACTGTTTAGATAAAATTTGCAAAAGTTTATAACCTATGTCTCTAACATGACTTTCACTGCGATGACATTCATCTGCAATTGTCTCATAAGTCTGTCCCTGCCAAACTCCTTTAATCACCGTTTCCTGAATATCATCTAAGTGTTTTCCCGTCTGGGCAAAAACTAACTCATCAGCAAACTGTAACACTTCTTTAACATCCATAAAATTTATAGGGTATAAGTATTTCAGCCATTATAGCTCAGCTTGGGCAGGCACGATCAGGCATTGTCGGACAATCACGTTAATAATTTGTTACAAAAGACTGGATTAAATCAGGCATTTTCCTATAGCGGCCGATCGATTTTTACTTTATCTTTATTAAAGAAAACTAAGAATTTTTCAAATAGGAGACAACAATGACTAAAACTATAAGCGCGCCAAACTTTGTCAATTTAGGCACAGAAAAAACTCCTGTTAGCTCGCCAAATATTGATAAAGCGATGGAGAGTTTTATTTGCACAGAGATTGTTGCAAAAGATGGAAAAAATACGGATACAAGCACGGCAGGGAACGATAAGGTAGTTGATGATTAATGCGATTAATTATTGACCGAGAGTCAGATGTATAAAACAGAAAAAACATCTGGATTAATTATTTCACTTTCACGTTCCCGTGAAGATAATCATACTTTTTTTTACGGGAATCTCTTCTCAATAAAAGTTTAGCCAACCTAGTTTAGGATTTTTAAAATTTATGTTTGTCCCTCTAAATTTATCTCAACAACAAATAGATTGTCTTCGTTTAACATCAACAGTTTCTCTGGATGAATATTATATTGAAATAGTTGATTTTTTAGGAAATTTTCCTGAAATTACCTATGTTTCTCCTCCTCATGTAGATATTCTGCCAAAAACTCTAACAGATTTAGAAAAATATTTAGATAAAACTGAAAAGTTTACCGAACAAATTTCATATTTAAATTATGACGAGTCGCAAAAAAAACAACTTTTTCAAGAACTACTAGAAATAAGTAAAAAGCGCGGATATAAAATCATTCTTTCTGTATTGAGTTTTGTTCAAAAGTTACTAGAGTTAGAGATTAGCGATTGTGAATTGAGATTTATTGAGAAAATAATCGATTTTTGCATATACATTAAATCACCTGAAATCACACTTCACCTAGAACAAATACTCAGAAAAATTTTAGGTAAGAGAAATATTGTTCTTTATATTTCTGATATCGAAGATGCTCACTTTACCATGCACCTCGATCCTATGGAGAGAAACTTTCTATTTATAGCAGTCGATCTAATTGTTTCTCTATACTCGTCTCCACAGGGCTACCCAATACCTACTGAAAATGTTTTTTTACTATTTGATATTTCAACCTATATCTGGTACAGAAAGCCGTCCAGCTTGCCTCGTGTAAACACACCACTGGAAAAACTCACGAGACAAGACATATTAGAGTTTGTTGATTCACTAAGAATAAAATATGCGTACAAGCTATTTCCTCAATATAATATAAGCGATCAAAAATTGGTTTATTTTGAAGTAATGGCAAAGGAACTTAAGCAAATAAAAATATGTAACAGCTATTTTGAAAATTCTACATATCTCTGGAAAAAAGGAGAGTTCATCAAACCTTTGGCTATGCAGGCAAGTCGCAGTTCAGACTGGTTGATTGAGCAAGCTTTCTCTCCTTTTGTTTATGATAATGAGTGTTCTTTATGGATTTCAACAATGCCTCCTGTTATCAGACAGAACAATATTTATAAAGAGTATGAGATAAGAGGAACATACTTTATGGACTATGTATCTTGTGTTAAGATTGAAACTCAAAAATTAACAGGTAAAAAAGCTGGTATAGATTGGCGGTACTCTCATGGTCTGAAGGAAAATATGTCGGAAATAAATTTACCTGATTATGTTGTTAGTGAGTTAATCAATTGTTTTAATGTATTGCAACTTCGTTTTTGTACTTTTGATCTGATATTTGATGGTCAAGACTACTACTTACTAGATATTAATTACAACGGACAATGGATTTTTTCAGATGAAAAGTGTGACATGAAAATTACTCGCCAAATTTTAGACTATTTGGGAATAAGGGGTAATTCTTCTCCAATGCCAAAAATACAGGGATGAGTTACAACTTGCAGAGGGAGCTATGCCATATCAAGCCCGGTCATATATTTTAGTATATTTTTTATAACTCCACTTAGACTCTAAATAGGTAATCATAAAAATATACTACCTATGCTGAGCCAAATCAATGACTTTTATCCCATCCGAAGCGTTTAAATCTATTAGTTATCCCAGCCGCACTGTCAAAAGAGCCGATCGCGCGATCCGGTGTGCTCCTTTTCAATTACACTTCTTCCAGACCATCCGCGATAACAGCGTTTTCCTAAGCGCGATCGCCTCAAATGCAGGTGTCGAAAGTGGCTACACCCGATCGCCCGTATCCGAACTCGCAGCCGAAAACTCGCTGCTGTGGCTGATTCAAGTCGGCGTGTTGCGGCGCGAAGTAGATGGACAAGGGATTACCGATAGTTTTCGCCTCACGCCCCTGGGCCGCCAACTCGTGGAAAAATGGGAACAGCAAGGAAATAGTTTGCCAACTGCTTCATTGTGCGATCGCCTGGGAAATGCCGTTAGCCGAGGGTTCGGACTATTTTCATAAGAGCGTTAAGGCGGTAAGGTGCGCGCCGCGCACCTGCATAATTAGATTTTAATGAGGACTGAAGTCCTCACTACAAACGTCAATTTCTCTCCCCGAATTTTCAGGTAATTAGCCCTGATTCAAAAAGCGGCTAGCCATCGACATGGCGTCAGTAATATCTACGTCGCCGTCTCCATCTCCATCTAAAAACGCATTCAAAACGGGATTTGCGCCCTGGGCTGGATTTTGGGCGTTGCCGCCGCTTTGCAGCAAATTGAGTACCAAGGGCAGTAAAACAGGGATCATCCCTTGCACTGTTTCGTTATTCAAGCCGGTTCTTTGGGCGATATCGGTCACTATTTGCGTCAGTTGGCCACCTCCGAACAAACTCTGTACCGCTTGTGCATTGGGATTTGTGCCGCTAAATTGGTTGACAACTTCTTGGGCTTGTGCGTCTCCAGATTGCGATCGCACGTCTTGCAATGCCGATCGCACGTATCCACCCAAAACCGACATCGCTAGCTGAGTCGTACCCGCATCGACGCCGTGGTTGCCGCTCAACTGCTCTACCGCACCCAGAATGTTGCCCAACTGATTGGGACTTGCTTGTTGGTTGGGATTGTCGATCGCACTCAAAATTTGGTCAAAGAGTCCCATAATTTTCGCTCCGTACAGTGGTTGCTCAACTGTGAATTATAGCAAAGCCTGTTTTTTAAGATTACCGAAAATAGTTTTGAATTGGGTATTTTCACTCATCATACTATTTTTTTATTAGGACGCTCGTTCTTATCCTGCACTAGCAACTTGGTTTATCGTTTCCGTTATCGGATATTTTAGGATGCACTTATACGATTACGATTTTAGATGTTAGATTGAAAAATTGGGAATGACTGATTCCGTAAGGATTTGGAAAACTGGAAAATCAGTTGCATTCTTTTTGGCAACTGGTATGACGTTAATAAACCGTGTTTCTAGGTACTTAAGATATATTTGTTTAAAAAACTATATAGTTCAACTCGCGATCGAATAAATAGGTAGGTAGGTATCAGTAAACCGACAAAGGCGTTCGGGCGGGTGAGTGGAACAATAAATTGTCTGCTAAGCTACAATTGCAGCCTCGGGCGCGATCGCCATGTTTTAGTTGCATCCGCTGGCACTCAAACCCACACTGCATCGAACCCGAAGGACAAGGCGAATCGGGATTTACGAGCGCGACATTACGATCGGGCGCTTCAACAGTTCCGAGTTCTGGCGAAAATGTAAAAATCAAAATATAACCCTTTTACTTGCCCCTGCCCCATGCCTTTGCCGCGCCTGCTAACATTAATTGCCGCTTTCTGCCTCACCCTGGGGTTGATTATTGGGCTGGTGAGTTCCTTAACTGGGCTTTACAGTCAAGTTGCGTTGTCTGCTTCTCCGCTGCTGGCTAATTTGCTAATTTTCCTGATCGTTGTACTTTTAGCAACGCTAATTTTTGCGCTGTTTTATTATTTTAGGCTGCTGCAACGTCCGGGAAAAGTTAAGGGAAAACGGGCGATAGATCCGAAGATTCCTGTTGTCAAAAGCGAAGCTGCTTCGGAAAATCTCAAAGCAATCAGGCAGCAAGTCGATCGCATTCAAGATGAAGTAGCACGGCAAGCTTTGCTGTTGAGAGCCCGCGAAATAGAAGCTAGCATGGCCCGCGGCAATGTTCGGATCGTTGTTTTCGGTACCGGTTCTGCGGGCAAAACTTCGGCTGTAAATGCGCTGGTGGGGCGGATGGCCGGACAGGTGGGGGCGCCAATGGGAACTACCGAAGTTGGAGAAACTTACACTCTGAAATTGAAAGGAGTCGATCGAGAATTAGCAATTACTGATACCCCAGGCATCTTGGAAGCGGGAGTAGCGGGGACTTACAGAGAGGAATTGGCGCGGCAGTTGGCGGCCCGGGCTGATTTGATCTTATTTGTGTTGGACGGCGATTTACGCAAATCTGAGTATGAACCGCTGCGGACTTTGGCCCAAATTGGCAAAAGGTCGATCGTGGTTTTTAATAAAGTAGACCTTTATCCCGACAACGACAGAGACGAAATTATCGATCGACTGCGACAGCGAGTTAAAGGTTTAATATCAGCAATGGATGTAGTTGCAATTAGCGCCAACCCGCAAAAAGTTGTACTAGAAAGCGGGACAATATTTCAGCCAGACCCCGATATGATGCCATTAATTCGGCGAATCGCAGCAATTTTGCGAGCCGAAGGCGAAGACTTAATTGCGGACAACATTTTGCTACAATCTCAGCATTTGGGAGACCAAGCACGCAAATTAATTGACGCTCAAAGACGGCGCGCTGCTGATAAAGTAGTAGAGCGCTTTCAGTGGATCGGAGCCGGAGTAATTGCCGTTACGCCTTTGCCAGTTGTAGATTTGTTAGCGACAGCAGCAGTTAACGCTCAAATGGTAGTAGAAATTGCCAAGATTTACGGCTGCGAATTAAATATCGATCGCGCCAAAGAACTAGCCCTGTCTCTCGCCAAAACCCTAGCCAGCTTAGGAATAGTTGAAGGCGTAATTCAAGTAGTCTCAAGGGCGTTGCAGTTAAGTGTAGCCGGATTTGTACTTGGCAAAGCAATTCAAGCAGTCAGCGCCGCTTATTTAACCAGAATTGCCGGGAAAAGTTTTATTGAATATTTCCGACACGACCAAGATTGGGGTGACGGCGGCATCGCCGAAGTCGTGCAAAGGCAGTTTCAGTTAAATCGGAAAGACGAGTTTGTCAAAGCTTTTGTCAAAGATGCGATCGCCCGCGTTGTCGAACCTCTAAACATCTACCAGCAAGAAGAATCGGAACCAGAATTAGAAATGTCAGCAGAATTGGAACCCGAACCCTTGTATCAGCACCCAGGCGACGATTGGGAAACCCACAGCAACAAGCGAAACGATGAATGGTAATTGTCAGTTGACAGTTGACAGTTGACAGTTGACAGTTGACAGTTGTTAGTTGTTATAGCGGTTCTCACAAAGACGAGGTACGTTGTTGGGCTTCAGCCCTCTTGATTTAAGCGGTTATGTAAGCTGTCAGCCATACCTCATCTTTTTGAGAAAGGCTATATTAGTTATTAGTTATTAGTCAACAGTCATTAGTTCCAGGGCTATTTCATGTTTCATTCTGCTGAAACCAGCCTTTCTTGAGGTTAAGATTGTCCGAAGAGAGGCACGTTAGCGCAGCGATCCGAAGGAAAGCAAACAAGAGTGTCTATTTTTCATATGGTTTGATCGACTTGGCTCTAAGTAAGTCGGCGCTTTAAAACACAACTATGTAAACGATTGTAAAGTGTCCAAATGCTTTCTACTGGCTGACTTAAGCCTGTTTACATACTGTTACATAAGCCCAATACCGTTTACTTAAGAACACCCTGGGGGTAAAACCCTATGAACAATAGATACGGAGATTGCTTTCCTTCGGATCGCGAAAGCTAACGTGCCTCTCTTCGGACCATCTTAAGTAAACCGTATTGGGTTAAAACAGACTAGAATAATAAAATGCAGTCAGACAGAGGTAGGTTAAAAACTCTGTCTGACTGCTGCTTTGAGATCGGGAAATAGCTTTATTTCAAATTAGTCGATCGCGTCTACCGCTCTTTCAGCAGCTCGTTGAGTTCTGTCAATATCTCGATTTACTTTCGCGCGAACCTTGTCCGAGGCATCTTCAGCGCTGTATTTTACATTTCCCGCTGCATCTTTGACATTTTCTTTGCCTTCGCTGACATTATATCTCAGCGACTCAGTACCCTCAGCAGCTCTTTCTTTTGCTCCCTCGGTGGCTTCTTTAACAATCCCTTTTGCTCCCTTCAAGCCTTCGCGAGTATTTTCCTTAAGATTAGCAAAGCCTTGTTTTGTTTTGTCACCAAACTCATCAGCTTTCTGCTGAGCGGTACGAACATTGTCATTCATCTTCTCGCCAATTTGGTCGAGTTTGTTCGGCGCGTCATCTGCTACCCGCCGGATATTTTCACGCACATTGCTACTAGATTTGGTTTCGATGCGGCGCTGGGCTTCCTCTTTAAGAAGCTTAGCTTGTGCTTCTACTCCTTTAACCATTGGGTTTCTGGGATCGTCATCGCTGTATTGATTCTGGCCGCCTTTGTATACGGAAGTTACAGCCTCTGAAGGCACTTCTTTTCTAATTTGGTCGGCAGTTTTTCCGGCTATGACATCAGATCCCTTGCAGGCAGTGCTCACAAATACTAAAATGCCGACGAGAAACACTGTTAAAATTTGTACAGCTCGAATTTTTTTCAGAAATGCAGTTAGTCTGTTCATAAAAATGCTCCTTTCTATGGTGACTTATTTTTTGGAATATGTTTAAATGCCTGGTGGTTCTGTAGGTGGCTACCATTACAAACATTAAGCACTCAAACACTTTTTTAAATATACGAAGACAAACAGAAGTTTTTCATCTATCTGAAGTAACATTCCTTAAGTCATACTAGAAGCAATAACAAAAGCTTTAGTTATAGTCGCGAGAGCAGGAATGAGAGCTAAATGATAGTAAAAAGCATTTTTTACCAGAAATAATTAGTTTAAAGCCTCTCCCTTTGAGGGGAAAATTAAAATCAGACTATTCATTACTCCAATCCTCGGACTTAAGGGTAGAGGTCGCTCTCAAACTGTCAACTGTCAACTGTCAACTGTCAACTGTTGAACTGTAGTTGAACTGTTTTGCGCTTTGGGAGGTAAAAAAACCTTCCGGTCAGGAACCAGAAGGAAATGGGTGTACGATCTCAAGTACAACAAGGTCTTTAATGGCAATTGTCGCCGCACGTGCCGATCGCCCACATCTGTCTAATGGCGGAAAGTATCTGCACAGTTACTAATCATTTTGAATAGCTGTTTTTAGACTCTTGCAGAATTCGCCGATCGCCTCTAAACCCTCTTCTGGAGTTCCTTGGGCCAAGCGTTTCACAAAAGCACTACCAACAATCGCAGCATCTGCACCCCATTCTTTGACTTGACGGGCGTGTTCGGGTTTCGAGATACCAAAGCCGACGCCGATGGGTTTGTCGGTGATGCTGCGGATTTCTTGCAGCAACTCTTTTGCTCGCGTATCTAAGCCTTCCCGCACTCCTGTCACCCCCATCACGCTGACTAAGTAAATAAATCCTTGAGACGCGCGAGCGATCGCTTCTATGCGACTTTTGGGACTTGTGGGAGCAACTAATAAGGTGAGTTCAATCCCTAATTTGTTGGCAGGTTGGATGAGGCTGTCAGCTTCTTCTAAGGGCAAGTCTGGTACAAGCAATCCCTGAACTCCAGCACTTTTGATTTCCTGCAAGAAGGTTTCGATACCTCGGTACAAAATCGGGTTGTAGTATGCGAAGAGAATGATGGGCGATCGCAAATTCGGACTAACTCTCGCTACCATTTCCAGTACCGAATCTAACCGCGTTCCCCGCTGTAGCGCCCTCGTAGCAGCAGCTTGAATCACCGGCCCGTCAGCTAGGGGATCGGAATAAGGTACGCCAAGCTCGATCGCATCTGCACCGTTATCATCCAAAACTTGTAGCGCTTTAGCCGTTGTCTCCAAATCTGGATCGCCAGCAGTAATAAAAGGAATTAATCCACACTGGTTGCTTTTTCGCAACGTTTCAAAACAATGAGAAATAGTCATTAGGGAGTTGGCAGTTGGTTGTTGGCAGTTGATTCTTGGCAGTTGATTCTTGGCAGTTGATTCTTGGCAGTTGATTCTTGGCAGTTGATTCTTGGCAGTTGGTTGTTGGCAGTTGGTATTAGCTAATAACAACTAATATCATGTCCGATTGATTAACCATAATATCCCGGTCGGGGCGGGTTTTTGAGATTATCAATTATTGGCAGGTATTGTTGGCTCACGGGCCCCTACAAAAATCGCGGTCGATCGACCGGACATGATATAACAACTGACAACTAACAACTAACCACTAACAACTGACAACTGACAACTGACAACTAACCACTGACTAACTATCTTTTTCCTGCTCAATTTCGGCTTGAAGTTTGGCTAACTCTTCAGGAGTGAGTTCATCGAGCTGCTTCTGCAAGACAGCATCTTTGTACTCTTTCAGTTGCTGACTGTAAGTCATCTTTTGAGTAAGCGCTCGAAACAAATAAGTCACCAGCCAGCCAATCAAGCCAGCTATCAAAAATAACTGACTCCAAATCCCAGCATTCATGCTGTCGAGTCCGGCGAATTGTAGCACCAAGTAGGCCAACCCACCCGCTACAAAAAAGCCTAGACTGATTCCAATTACGTCAATACGTCGCATTTAGGCTTCTATCTGCCGCCGTTTGGGGCGAAAATTCAAAAAAGGAGCGAGGAGAAACATACCAGGGAAAAAGAAGAACATCAAGAAGTACATGAAGCCACGCTCAAAAGAGGAGGCCACGTACCAGCGACTGTTCAGGTAAGCGTAGGTGCCCGCGGGTACTACCAGGAGGTAAGCTCCTCCCAAGACGGCGTAAAGCAGCAAGGTAATATACATAGATTTGCTTTAAGGGAATAATAACAGGGTCAGTCGGTTGACACGCTCAGCTAGCTGGTTAACTATTGTACCGCTTGGGGAGATACAGCGCGACTTTTGAGAATTTTTCAATTAGGGGTTGCGCTATTTAGGGTTTTGCGTGTAGAATAAAAGGCTGTTGTTGTCAGTGGGTCAAAACCACAGCAGCAGCTTCACGAAAGGGGGTGTGGCGGAATGGTAGACGCTACGGACTTAAAATCCGTTGACCCGAAACGGTCGTGTGGGTTCAAGTCCCTCCACCCCCATTAAATTTTCATGGTTTGTGAGCTAATAGTTTCAGATTGGCCTCAACACCAAGAGTTCTAATTTCCGCTCATCTTTCTCTAAATCCTAAGATGTGGCGGATTTAACTTTTCGGGCGGGCTAGAAGCCCACCCCACAAGAGTTGTAAGAAAGAGAATTCTTCAAATTAGATGCGCGCTAGCTTATAGTAATGCTTGCAAGATTTGTGGGATGGGCTTCTAGCCCGTCCCGGATTTGGGTGGATCTGGTTTTTGAAGCCTGAAGAAGCATGACCGCATATAAGTTATTAGTTATAATCCCATATTTTCTGCGGTCATGCTATAGCCCATACGGATATATTCGCTTGCATTGAGATGCACCCCCCGATTTGTGGGATGGGCTTCTAGCCCGTCCCGGATCGCCTGCTATATTACTCAGCAATTGGCAAAGTAATCGCAAATTCCGTCCCCTGTCCAATTTGAGAATTCATCTCAATTTTGCCTTGATGCTTGGCAACGATTTGATAGGAAATAGCCAATCCTAATCCAGTGCCTTTGCCGATCGACTTTGTAGTAAAAAACGGGTCAAATATCTGTTGGGCAGTGGCTGCGGTAATTCCCGGCCCATTATCCCGAATCTTGACAGTGATAGCATTATCTGCCGTAACTTCCGTGCAGATCCAAATCGTTGGTGAAAACGCTCTGTCTGCCTTTTTTACCTCCTCCAGCGCATCAATTGCATTGCCGAGTACGTTCATAAATACTTGATTCAGTTGCGCTCCATAGCACTCAACCGGAGGCAAATTAGCGTATTCTTTAATAACTTCGATACCTTGTTTGAGTCGGTGATTGAGAATTATCAGGGTGCTGTCTATTCCTTCGTGAATGTCCGCAGGTTTCATGTAACCGTCGTCTAAACGGGAAAAGTTCCGCATGGATACGACAATTTCGCGAATGCGATCGGCTCCCATTTTCATCGAAGCAAGCGTTTTTGGCAAATCTTTGCTGAGAAAGTCCAATTCAATGTCTTCGATGCAGTCTTTAATTTCATCCGGTGGGTTGGGATAGTATGCTTGATAGAGAGTTACCAAGTCTGCCAAATCTTGGATGTATCTATTAGCATGGTCAATGTTACCACCGATGAAATTAACCGGATTGTTGATTTCGTGGGCGATCCCTGCCACCATTTGACCGAGAGACGACATTTTTTCAGTCTGAATTAATTGGGATTGAGTTTCTTTTAGTTCTTGTGTATAATCGCTAACTCGCTGAATCAATTCATTGAAAGAAGCCGCTAAAACTCCGATTTCGTCTTCAGTTGTGACTGGTACTTGCAGGTTAAAATTAGATTCGCGGGCTACTTGCTGGGCGACGTTTGTCACGCTTTCGAGGGGTTGGGCAATGGCGCGGCTCGTTTTGTCCGCCAGTAACACGGCGAGGAGTCCTGAAATTACCATACTCCCGAGAATAATTCGGTTTCGCAAACTTTCAGCTTCTTCTAATGCTTCTACCCCTTGCATTTTTTGAATGTCTACAGTAGCAATTAATTGGGTTAAATGATCGGAAAGTTTATCTAGTACGATCGCCTCTTCGCCGCTGCGATTTCTCAACAATTGTAGCTGTGCCGACTCGATGCGGTTAGCTTCCAAATGCCACACTTCGGCTTCTTTTAATTGCAGTTTAGTTAGCCGATCGTAATAATCGATGACCATCGCATACCTTGGCAATATTGACTGCAAATCTTTCTCTTGTCTTGCTAGCCAGTCGGGATTTTTGATCGCAAAAAATTGTATTTCCGCAATCAGGATTTTCGCCTGATTGATTTGCTGGACAAACCGATCGTGTTCGTATTGCAGCCACACCGTGTTTCCCAAAACTGCCGGGAATCTCGCTGCGTGCGATCGGGCTTCAAATATGCTATTTTGCAAATTTTGCAACAGTTGCTGTTGTTGTTGAGCAACATTTACCTGAATTAAAGCTTGCTTGCGAAAGTAGTCTCCCACTTTCAGGCCCGCACCCGTTCCCAAAATCGCTATGCCGATAGCTAAAGCATAGCCATAGCTGATTTTTTGGCCTATCCGCAAATGGTTGAATCGTTCCCTTAGCCAGTTTAAATTAATAAATCTATGGTGTAACAATTTTTTCTGAGCAGAGTTTGCTGGCTCTACTTTGCTATCTTGGGGCTGAGTGTCGGTCAATAATAACATCGAAAGTTCCTCCCAAACAAATCAGGAGTAGTTGACATCCTGCACAATTTTTTGCAATATCGAGAAACAGCATAAACCTGTATTTCTCAGTTAATCAGTAGATTTGTTGAAAAATTATAATACTTCGTATTCTACTCCCTAAAAAAACGATAGGGAGATACAATAATTTTTCGGATTTTTAACTTTTTCGTTTTCTAGCCTGACAGTTGGTTGAGTACAAAATGTCAAACTAATCTTTCTATTGAATTTGCCAGATCAATTGCTATCTGAGCTGCCAGCCGACGCGATTTACCCCATAACGCCTTAATTATCTCTGTTCTTAGACAAAAGTGTTTGTGATCTGTATCAACAATTTATGTGATTATACGCAACTTTACAAAAATCATAAAAAAAGCTACAGTATTTTCACTTACTTAGTTAAGGATACAAGCTCTAACTACGGGTTCTTCCGGTTTTTTTTGCCAGTTCTAGGTGGGATTTCAGCAATTTTGCGAAAATATCGTCGCTGTCAGTAAATCCATAAGCTTGCATTACATTGGCGATCGACCTTAAAATACAGTTTATAAAGTTAGCTAGTTGTTTCTTCAAAAAACTTATTATAAAATTGAGTAATTCCCCACTGTTTTGGCAACTTTTTTTTAGTTCGGTACTATAAAATAGTAAAATCGAAACACCATCGCATTTCTCATCCCTAAACATTTTCTCTTTTAATCGTGGAGCACGTGTAATCATGGTAAAGTCTCAGTATGAGGGATATTCCGTCGGCAAAAAACACACTTCCGCACTCAGGGAAAACTTCGGGAATGCCAAAGTGTATGCACAAAATGCACAATCAGTGCTTAACAAAGCTACTGGATTTATCAGTGCTTACGATTTCACGCTAAATCCTTATCGGGGCTGTCAGTACGGATGCAGCTATTGTTATGCTGCTGCTTTCAGCCCGAATTCACAGATGCGAGATGATTGGGGAAATTGGGTAATTATCAAGCAAAATGCAGTGGCAATTCTTAAGAAAGAGTTAGAATGTTGGCACAAGAAAAACCCCGATCGCCCACCGACAATTTACATGAGTAGTGTCACAGATCCGTATCAGCCAATTGAATCGAAAGAACAACTAACTAGGCATTTGTTAGAAGTCATGGTTCCCTATCAGCCGACGCTGGTTATCCAAACTCGCAGTCCTATGATAACTAGAGATATCGATATTTTACAGCAATTCCAGCGATTGCGAATCAACATGAGCATTCCAACTGGTAGCGAAAAAGTGCGGAAAGATTTTGAACCAAAATCTCCGAGTATTCCTGCAAGACTTAAAGCTATTGCCAAACTGAAATACAGCTTTCCTTATCAAGAAAATTGCGAAGTCAGATTTTCTATAACTGTGACCCCACTACTACCTACCCTACCCGAAGATGAAGGTAATTTTATTAGCAAGCTAGAAGTTGTCGATCGGGTAGTGATTCAAGATTTTCATGCCAGCAACGAGCGATCGCTAATTGCATCAACGCGCTCAGAAGCATTAGCTCTTAAACAAAAGTACGCTTGGTGGTACAATAGCGAACAGCAGAGTTATCGCAAGTTTAAAAATAAACTCAAGGCGATGCTCCCGGATGTTGAAATCATGGAAGGCAAAGAGGGATTTGGCTATGAATAATCTGCTAGCTAACTGGTGGCGTTCTCAAAAGTTTAACCAAGCCGTTAAGAGTCAAAATAATCGACTTGCCCAAAAACTGTTAAAAGAAATACAAAATTCAGGGGCAAAATTATCGTGGCAGGAGAAACTATATAAAGAATGGCTACAGCTTGAAAAATTATTGCAACAAAAAAATAACCGCCTCCAAGAAGGCGATCGGCGTTTAGCAGAGTTAGAACTGGAACTGGGGTTCGGAAAAATTGATGCCTTTCCCGGAGATATTGATGACTTAAGCTTATTGACTCCGGATACACAATTTATTGAAGTTATTTCACAAAGTTTCAAGCTTAAAGAATGCGATGCCAGCATGATTCAATGCACAGGGATTTATGAAAAAGTATTTGATAAGTTTGAACAACATTTGGCTGGTTTCATCAAAAATGAGCTGAATAATTTGAGTCGGCAAAAAACAAATTTTGATTCTTTACTTCAACAAGCTATTGACGATATACAAAAACTCAAAGAAGGACAAGATCCTCGATACAGTTTTGAGCTAAGTCCTCACATCTATTTAATTAGGTATTTCCTAGATAACGTCTATTGTGCATATCTAGCTTGGTTTCTCATTTACAAAGCAGGATTATTACCAACTAAAGTCAATATCCTTGATATTGCCGCAGGGCCGGGGACAGTTGCCTACGGACTAGGTTTGTTCCTGCAAACTATTAACGACTTTTGTTTAATACCGCCAATGCACATATCCTATTACTCTTTGGAACAGCAAAAAGCTTTTCAATATCGCGGACTCCAATTTTGGCGGCAATATATGGAACCCCACGAGATCAATGCTTACTTTCGGTTTGACACTTCTAGTATCTTTGATGGTGAAAGTCAATCTAGAAAGATTCCTCAAAACTTTTTTGATTTTATTGTAATTTCTCACTGTTTTTTTAACGATGAGGATAGAAGAGAAAAATCCCATCGCATTTATAAGGATATATTTACGGATTGCCTGACAGATTGTGGTTATGTTTTGCTAATTATTCAAGAAAATAAGTTGCTTAAACCTTACAATATTCGTCAAGTTGATGATGAGGAACAGGAGTTAAGCGTAGTAAAACAATTCGTTGACGATCTGGGGTTGAACTTAGTTTGGTATAAATATTTAAGTGCAACTGGTAGCAGGAAATTCCCTCCTAACTTTGCAAAATTTGCTAGAGAAAATTTACCTCTTCAGCAATTTATCAGTCCGCTTTTTCGCCAGCACTTTAAGTTAAATTATGACTTAAATTATAAACTTGACGACTATGTGATATTGGGGAAGAATAATTTTAAATAAAGAAAAGAATCTCACAATTATTGACCAAATAAGTTTCAATTTTAATATTCAACTAGAAAAATCTGTGATTCTAAATTCGACTGACAAACCTACAAATAAATTTCAAAATGGTTGGCATGGCAGCCTCAAGTTAGCCTACGCAAACCGTGACGGGGCTACCCAAATTATTCACAATCAAATGCAAGCGCCGCTCAAGGTACAGCGTCCGTTTTATCCTGAAGGGAAAGAGGTTTGTCACAGCGTAATTTTGCACACGGCTGGGGGAGTTGTCGGGGGCGATCGCCTTTCGCTCAATTTCCACCTCCAACAAAACGCCAAAGCCTTAATCACCACCGCTGCGGCTGGTAAAATTTATCGCAGCAGCGGACAGTCAGCGCAACAAAATATTGACATTCAACTAGATACTGGCGCTCATTTGGAATGGCTTCCCCAGGAAACTATCGTTTTCGACGGCGCAGTTTACCGACAAGACTTGCGGGTAGAATTAGCACCGCAAGCCAGTATTTTGCTGTGGGAAATTACGCGGTTCGGACGCAGTGCTAGGGGCGAAAAGTTCTTGTCTGGAGAATGGCGATCGCACACCGAAATCTGGCAAAAAAACAGCCCTCTGTGGATTGACAGACAATGGCTCAAAGGTGGGGGCGAAATGCTCGAAAGCGCTCACGGCTTAGCAGGAAAACCCGTAGTTGCTACCCTCGCTTGGATCGGCGAACCAGTCACAGCCGAGATGCTGGAAAAAGTGCGAGCTTTGCGGTGCGAAGATACAATTTATTCCGGATCTGTAGCCGTTAATTCTGCTGCCGGCGTTACTCGCATTCCCAACGGTTTGCTGTGCCGATATCGCGGTTCGTCCACCGCTGCCGCCAGAGACTGGTTTGTCGCTATTTGGGAATTGCTGCGCTTGTCTTTTTCAGAACGCCCTTGCTGTTTGCCCAGAGTTTGGATAAAATAGCATTCTCTTTTAGTTTCACCTACTTTCTGTTTCCGGTGCAACACATCAAATGCAATACCCGCCCCCAGTACCAGACAGACTACTTCTTCCGATTGACATTCGTCGTGACAAATATAGCCGATTTAAGTCAGAAATATGCGATCGGCAAAAAGTCGTTTTCGGTTCTTTGCTAAAGTCCAAAAACAAAAGGATAAATCACCTTGACACAAACCAGATGTTAACACTATCTTGAGTCATGGGATGTAATTACCGATGATTTGCCACGGCTGATAGTTGAACTTGAATAAATAATGCGATCGCACTTACAAGAATAAAAATGCAACTCACCCCCCAAGAAAAAGACAAACTGCTGATTTTCACCGCCGCCCTGCTAGCAGAGCGTCGCAAACACAGAGGTTTAAAATTAAACTATCCAGAAGCACTAGCCTACATTTCCGCCGCGATTTTAGAAGGAGCAAGAGATGGCCTCACCGTCGCAGATTTAATGAGCTACGGGACAACTCTCCTGACGCGGGAAGATGTGATGGAAGGGATACCGGAAATGGTGCATGAAGTGCAAGTTGAGGCGACTTTTCCCGACGGAACTAAGTTGGTGACAGTGCACGATCCGATTCGTTAAATAATATTTAAACCCACAGACTCGCAGGAGACAGATATGATTCCGGGAGAAATGATTGTTTCAGACGGTGAAATTGAGCTAAATGCCGATCGCCCAACAGTGCGGTTGCTGGTTGCAAATACGGGTGACAGGCCCATTCAAGTTGGTTCCCACTATCACTTTTACGAAGCAAACGAAGCCTTAGAATTTGAACGAGAACAAGCAAAAGGAATGCGGTTGGATATCCCCGCAGGTACAGCAGTTAGATTTGAGCCGGGAGATGAAAGAGAAATTCAATTAGTACCGTTTGTGGGTAGCCGTCAAGTCTACGGCTTTAATGGAAAAGTGAACGGTCATCTGGAAAGTTAAGTATGAAAGCAGAAAATCGTTTGCAAGTGTTGAATGTTGAATTGGGAATTTGTTAACTTAAAACTCATCCCAGTTAAAATAATGCAACTTTAACCTCGCAATCCCAACCAGGATCGCGCTCGGTCATCCTATGGAAAAGCTAAAATCAAAATGGTATCACTTACCAGAAAGAATTGGTTGAAAGCCTCTCCCCGATCGGGAGAAATTAAAATCAGACTATTCATTACTCCAATTCTCTTCCTTCTAGGTAGAGGTCGCTCTCCTTCGGTCAACTGTCAACTGCCAACTGTCAACTGTTGAACAGCACTACCGCTGGAGAGTGACAAAGCAATGTCAAAAAAAATTCTCTGCATAAGTGTATAAATGCCTTTCTTTTGTTAGTGAAACCTCAGACTTTTGAGCGAGTTAAAATCGGCAGTTTGCGATCGATATTGGTATTCAAAACCGCAAACATACACAGCAAAAGCGCATGATGAATCCAAAATTAGTTGACCAGATAAAACAGATGTTGAAGCAGAGTTTGCTTGCAACGTCGAGGCGTATCTGGAGAACCCCGTTAGATCGGCGTACCAGCATCAAATTATTAGATAACAGCATCGTTTACAAACAGCAGCACGAACCCGTCAACATACCTGCATTAACCTCAGTAAATGGAGTACCTTCTCGGTTTTTTACCACAGAAACAACCGTGTCTTTTGACCCGGATTATGTGTGGAAAATTTCCGTGAATAAACACATAGAGGCTCTAACTATTTGTACGTCTGGAAACACGCTGCTAAATCACAAGTTGCTGTTAGACCTAGATTTTCGGATTAGCGGCGCGGGTATTCTGGAATGGCCTTATAAATCCCACCAAATTACCTATCCGCTGGTAGTTGCTCCTTGGTCGCATTTGTGGTGCAGTTATTACGATTATGTGATTTTTGTACTGGCAAAACTTTGTAGGATTGAGGAGGCTTTAGGTAAGGAGATTTGGCAAGAAGCCAAAATTTGTTATCCTTTGCGCCATACAGCTTTTGAGTTGGATTTTCTGACCAAACTCGGTATTCCTAAAAGCTCGCTAATCGACACTCGGGCTAGAGATACAGGATATCATGCAGAAAGTTTAGTATTAGGAAACAATCAAGATTGGTATTTCCCCAGTCCT
The DNA here is from genome assembly GCF_020737885.1 of Microcoleus sp. PH2017_34_RAT_O_A. Classification (NCBI taxonomy): domain Bacteria; kingdom Bacillati; phylum Cyanobacteriota; class Cyanophyceae; order Oscillatoriales; family Microcoleaceae; genus Microcoleus; species Microcoleus sp. PH2017_34_RAT_O_A. Next base: position 23,880 of record NZ_JAEQDD010000048.1, read on the forward strand.
TACGATATAGAGCTTTTGCGGAAGAAATTCTGTCTCAAGGAAAATGTCAAGCCTTACAGGAAATTGTATCTTTCTAGAAGCGGGCAACGCCAGGTTAAAAATGAGGCACAAGTACGAGAGGTGTTGAAAGAGTTTGGTTTTGAAATTTTGGAAGATATTTCGCGCACTGTGGATGAACAAATTCGCCTGTTTGCAGAAGCAGCGGTGGTTGTTGGCCCTCACGGCGCTGGTTTTACAAATTTGTTGTGGTGTCAGCCTGGAACGAAAGTATTGGAATGCTTTTATGGCGGGTACACGCCGCCGTTTTTCTATTACATTTCCCAGATATTGGGATTAGAATACTCCCGTATGGTTGATAACAGCGACGATTCGGAAGATTGGAGTTTAATTAGCATGGATATGACGGTGGATGTGGAGGTTTTGAGAAGGGAAATCAAGAAAATGCTGGAATGAATTTACAAATCGACAAATGGGGCGATCGCACAAATGTTGTAAATATAGCCTTTCTCAAAAAGATGAGGTACTCATGGGCATAGGGCATAGGGCTCCGTGGGCATAGGGCTCCGTGGGCATAGGGCTCCGTGGGTTCCGTGGGCATTAGGGCATTAGGGCATACCTCACCACGCTTGAGAACCGCTATATTTGCTAACTCAGATTGAAGAACTCGGCACATAGTATAATTTAAGCGAGCCTCAACTGCCAACTAAAAAAATATTTATATTAGGAGAAAGCATGAGTTACAGAATGGATCGCCGCGCTTACGCGGAAACCTTCGGGCCGACAACGGGCGATCGCGTGCGGTTAGCTGATACTGAGTTATTCATAGAGGTTGAACAAGATTTCACAACCTACGGGGATGAAGTTAAGTTTGGCGGCGGTAAAGTCATTCGCGATGGCATGGGACAGTCGCCTATTTCTAATGCTGATGGTGCTGTTGATACGGTAATTACTAATGCTTTGATATTGGATTGGTGGGGGATTGTCAAGGCAGATATTGGGATTAAAGATGGCAAGATTTTTAAAATTGGGAAAGCCGGAAATCCTTACATTCAAGATAGGGTAGATATTATTATCGGGCCCGGCACGGAAGTAATTGCTGGTGAGGGAATGATTCTGACGGCGGGGGGAGTTGATACTCACATTCATTTTATTTGCCCGCAACAAATCGAAGTGGCGATCGCCTCTGGAGTCACTACCATGATCGGCGGCGGCACTGGCCCAGCAACGGGTACAAACGCTACAACTTGCACTCCGGGGCCTTGGCATATGTACAGAATGCTGCAATCAGCCGATGCTTTTCCGGTGAATCTGGGATTTTTAGGTAAGGGAAATAGCAGTCAACCTCAAGGATTAGTCGAGCAAGTTTTGGCGGGTGCAATGGGTTTGAAGCTTCATGAAGATTGGGGAACTACGCCAGCAACGATCGACAATTGTTTGAATGTAGCTGATGAGTACGACGTGCAGGTGGCAATTCACACAGACACTCTGAATGAAGCGGGATTTGTGGAAGCTACAATTGCTGCGTTTAAAAATCGGGCAATTCACACTTACCACACAGAAGGTGCTGGCGGCGGACACGCACCGGATATTATTAAAGTGTGCGGCCAAGCTAATGTTTTGCCTTCGTCTACTAACCCGACTCGCCCTTACACTGTCAATACTTTGGAAGAACATTTAGATATGTTGATGGTTTGCCACCATTTGGATCGGGGGATTCCTGAGGATGTGGCTTTTGCTGAGTCGAGAATTAGAAGGGAAACTATTGCTGCTGAGGACATTTTGCACGATTTGGGTGCTTTTAGTATGATTTCTTCTGATTCGCAGGCCATGGGAAGAGTGGGAGAGGTGATTATTCGGACTTGGCAAACGGCGCATAAGATGAAGGTGCAAAGGGGGAATTTACCCCCCCTAACCCCCCCTTACCAAGGGGGGGAAACAAGAGGGATAACCCCCCCTTACCAAGGGGGGAGAATAGAGGGGGGAAATGATAATTTTCGGGCGAAGCGGTATATTGCTAAATACACGATTAATCCGGCGATTACTCACGGAATTAGTCAGTATGTGGGTTCGGTGGAAGAGGGTAAGTTGGCGGATTTGTGTTTGTGGCGGCCGGCGTTTTTTGGGGTGAAACCGGAGTTGGTAATTAAGGGTGGTGCGATCGCCTACGGGCAGATGGGGGACGCTAATGCGAGCATTCCGACGCCGCAGCCGGTGCATATGCGGCCGATGTTTGGCAGCTTTGGGGGGGCAATTGGGGCGACTTGTTTGACGTTTGTTTCGCAGGTGGCGCGCGATCGAGATATTGCAGCACAGCTCGGTTTACAAAAGCCAACTGTAGCAGTTTCCGGGACAAGGCAGATTAGTAAAAGAGATATGAAACTCAACGATTATTTGCCGCACATGGAAGTCGATCCAGAAACCTATGAAGTGAGGGCGGATGGACAATTGTTGACTTGCGAACCGGCAACTGTTTTGCCAATGGCGCAGAGATATTTTCTGTTTTGATTGGTTGTGCAGCCTCATCAAAACAATCCCAAAATTCCGTAGGGCGGGTTCACCAACCATCTATGAAATCCACAAACAATCTCATAAACCCGCCCCATCCCCGCGATTATTTAGATGAACATTTCACCAATAAATTATGGTACATTTGTATTGTTGGATAAACCCGCCCCATCCCCGCGATTATTTAGATGAACATTTCACCAATAAATTATGGTACATTTGTATTGTTGGTGGGCGGGGGCGGGTTTATGAAATTATTCATTTTTACCGTAAATTGTTGGTGAACCCGCCCCTACAAATTTGGTTTCAAAAATATAACAAATTGTTCTAACACGGCAAATTATGAATTACCAATTACAATTACCAATTACCAATTACCAATTACGCTTATGCTATATTTAGCCCAAGTACAAAAGAAGGAAATTTCAGGTGAGATAAGTCTGCAATTGCTGGCTTGTCAAAATTATGATGAGACATGGGCTATTCTTTTTCAAGAAACTGTCTTGACGCTACCGCCAGATTTCGATCGCAATGTTTTAAATGAAGGGATGCTAGTATTAGCAGATATTGGCGAAAATAGCAAGATTTTGTTGCATATTCAAGCGGCTACAAACTGGGTGCTAGAATTAGTTCAGAAGTATTTAACAACAGGCTTTACTCCCGATTTTTTGCAGCAAGAAGCCCAGAAGGCGGAAGGGTGGCGGCAATCTCTCACCTTGCAAAGTCAAGAGTTGTCTCGCCGCTTTATCGAAGTTGAAGCCCGCCGCGAACAAATTCAAAATTTAGAGGCCAAACTACAACAGGAAAAGGAATTGCTCGAAAGTACGATCGCCCAATTGAAAAATTCAACCACTACACCACCACTTTGACTCCAATTAACACAAAACAGTTAAGGACACGGCACTGCCGTGTCCCTACAAATCTCATTTGCAATTTGCTGGACATCATATAATTTGTAACTTGACAAATAGCCCTTACCCGTTGCCGAATCGCCAGCCAAATTGCCCGCTGCTAAAGCACTTTTGACTTCAACCAAGCGGCGGGGAGACACAACAGTTTCTGAGAATTGGTAACGTATGCCCGCTTCTGAAACACATCGTACTGATTGCGCTCGATCGCATTTAAGATTCTGCTGTACAACATCGTAGCAGCCCACACTGTCCAGCGGATATCGGGACTGAGCACTTTAATTCCCGGTTCGGCGCTGGCGTATAATTTGCGAGCTCGCTGAATTTGAAAGCGCATCAATTCCCGCCAGCGGTTGTCAATTACACCGTTGAATAAATCTTCTTCGGTATAGTTGAACAAAGCTAAGTCTTCTAAGGGAATGTAAATGCGGCCACGACGGGCATCTTCTCCCACATCGCGCAGAATATTCGTCAACTGCTTGGCTATACCGAGGGCGACGGCTTCTTCTTTGGGAATTCTATTCCCCCAGTGCCAATTCCAATTAGCCGCAGAGTTGGATTCGTCTACGCCCATCACAGACATCGACATCAGCCCAACAGTGCCGGCTACTCGGTAACAGTAAAGATTGAGCTCTTCAAAAGTTTCGTAGCGACTGCGGTATAAGTCCATTTGCTGGCCCGCAATCATCTCTCGAAACGGCTGAATGTCGATCGGGAAACGAGACAGCGTATCCACCAAAGCCACGTCATAATCATCGTGGGGATGGCCCGCAAACACAGATTCTAGGCGTTTTTCCCACAAATTTAGCGTTTCAGGGGTCGTAGCCTCAGAACCAGGCCCGTCTACGAGTTCGTCGGTGCGGCGGCACCAGACGTAAATCGCCCAGATTGCCCGACGCTTGGCTTCGGGCATGAGTTGAGTGCCTAAATAAAAATTTTTGGCATAACTCGCTGTGACTTGGCGGCACAGTTCGTAGGATTCATCCAAAGAGGCCAGAGTTCTCATGCACTGGAGTTTTGACAGTTGCAGCATCCGAGAATAAGAAATTTAAAGATTAGAACTGACATTCCCCCGTTGAGACAACAGGAGATTCTTTTACGTCTTGAGGACTTACGCATCTGAACAAAGAAACTGGGTTTTTGAACCGAGATTGAGGGTTCTAAGCAAATATTTTGGCTAAAAACCCGGTTTCTGGTCGCCCGTGCGTCAGCCCCAGTCTTTATGAAAAATTCTTAATTTTTCATTTTTTATTGGCAGTTGAAATAGCCTGCGCTGTCAGCTTACCAGAAAGCACGGCACCTTCCATACTCGCAAGATAACGCTGCATCGTATAATCCCCCGTTAGATAGAAATTGCTAATCGGAGTTGTTTGCGAGGGACGGCATTCCTGGCGTCCGGGGGTGGCTTTGTAGACGGAACGTGGGGTTTTGACTACGTGATATTTGAGCACTTTGGCGGGTTCTGGGATTTGGTCGGGAAAGAGTTTTTCTAACTCGACCATTGTGGCTGCGACGATATCTTCGTCAGATTTGCCAATCCAGTCTTTGGCGGGTGCGAGTACCAGTTCCAGCATGGATTTGTCTGGGTTGGCATATTCGCGGCAGGTGTTGCTCATGTCGGCGTAGACGCTCAGTAAGGGCGATCGCGAGAATAGCAAATGGTCGATATCTGTCAGCTTGCGATCGAACCACAAGTGTACATTAATCACCGGTACTCCCTCCAAACCTTCGAGCTTTTTGAAATAAGCCATTTCGCCCCAAGGTTTCGGCATCATCAACTTCAGCGGGTCAACCGGCATCGCCGAAACGTAAGTATCGGCCGTCAGAATTTCTTCCTCGGCCCCCTTGACGCCACCAATCTGGAAACCGCGCACCGTGTTGTCATCATTGAGCAAAAACTCTCTGATGGGTGCATTCAGCCGGACTTCGCCACCGCGTTCAGTTATGTAGTCTACCATCGGCTGACACAACCTCTCCGTAGGGGAACCGTCTAAAAAGGCCATTTTCGAGCCTTTTGTCTCTTGCAAGAAGCGGTTGAGGGCTGTCAGCAGAATGGTTGCAGATATTTCGTGGGGGTCGATAAAATTCAGCGCCTTGGACATGGCGATGAATACTTCTTTTTCGACTCTGGGGGGGACGTTTTGCTTTTTCAGCCAGTCTGAAAACGAGTATTTGTCCATTTCTTCGACGTATTTCTGGCCTTGAAGTATCGCCGGAATCAAACCAATGCCGAAACTGATTTTTTCGGCCCAGGTGAGCATATCGTTGTTTCTGAGGATAGCCACAAGGCCATTCAACGGAGCCGGAATATTGGGAAAGTCAAAGCGAGAATAGGTTCCGGGCGTTTCCGGCTGATTGAAAATCATCGAATGTTCTTTCCATTGCAGCCTGTCTTCAATGTCAAGTTCTTTGAAGAGTTTCAGCATATTTGGGTATGCACCGAAGAAGATGTGGAGGCCGGTTTCGTACCAGTCGCCGTCTGCATCTTTCCAGGCGGCTACTTTACCGCCGAGTACGTCCCGACTTTCTAGGAGGATGGGGGTGTGACCCGCATCGGTAAGATATTTAGCGCAGGAAAGTCCTGCTAAGCCTGCTCCGGCGATCGCAACTCGCATTTAATACTACTTGGCCTCTATATTCACTTTGTGTTCATTATACTTTACAACTCGTTACAAAATTTTGGGCAATCTGTAGGGACGTGGTTGTGCCGTGTCCGGTGCGGGGCGATCTGGTTCTTAGCTATTTTTAGGGAAATTTGCCATGCAGTTGCTATTTTTTGCCCTACGTGCTATAATTAGTAAACATACTGAAAATAAAAACTATGAACAGTTTTGTCAGCGACGAGACCTTAAGGCACGAAGCCGAAATTGCCTGGCTTGTAGATATCAGCAAAATGCCTTGGGTGCGAGAGAGCGAGGTAAATTTTTCTACCAGAAAAGGAGTCTCTAAAAAACGTCTTTCAGAGCTTCAGCAAGGTCAAACTTTAGTGGGGTATGCAGAATTAGAAGATGATGCCCCTCCTACCGGAAATCATAAGTGTTTTATCAGACGAATTTTCACACTTCGTGAAAATGACTATGAAGCTTACAAAGTAGGTAGCTCTACACAGGCAGATCATCCTACTGAAGCAGTAGAACCATTAAGTATAGAACCTAAACACAAAGGGCTATCTCCGAGTAAGAAATCTCAAATAGCTGTGAGAGTTCCCCGTAGTCTTTTTAGCAAGCTCAAAAGATATGTTCAGCAAACGGGCATATCTCAAACTGATGTCATAGTTAGCGCTCTAGCTAGTCATCTAGATTCTGTCGAAGATATACCAATGATTCAGAGGCTATTAGAACTTGAAAAGAGAGTTTCTGTGTTGGAAATCAAGAGCTAATAGATACAGCCATTAGGTAAAACATCTATTTTATAGATGGGAATGACCACTTGAGGGCACAATCTGTATAGACTTTAAACTTAGTATAAAACGATGGTACAAACAATTCAAGCTCGAAATGTCACGATGTACGGCTTGAGAACAAAATTTGGAATTAAATTAGTCAGAGATGACCAATTCTTTCGCGAGTGGCAGGATAATTTGCCAGAAATCTCAGAAGCTGAGAAACAGCGATTAGACAGAGTGCAAGCAAGTTACACAAATTTACTAGAATATCCCCCACTTCTAGAAAATACAGTCAAAATGGTAGTATTGTCTCCATTGTTGGATTTAGCAGATTTTTATCTTGCTCCTTTTCACGTTACTTCCGAAAAGTCTGTAGAAATTGTTGACGAAGATGAAGGAATGATTGTCAGGGGACAGTTGGATGTTCTAGCTTTGTTTCAGGAGTTTTGGGTAGTAGTTATCGAGTTCAAGAAAGCGGCGTTCTCTTTGGAAGTAGGGATTCCGCAGTTGCTAGCTTATATGTTAGCTAATCTGAAGAGCGATCGACCTACTTACGGATTGTTAATGAATGGGGCAGATTTTCTATTTGTCAAATTAGTTAAGGGGGAAACACCGCAGTACGCTTTTTCTCGGAAGTTTTGCCTTTTAAATCCAGGGAACGAGTTGTACACCGTGCTGAGTATTTTGAAGCGCCTCGGTGAGTTGAATGTAGGTAATCTGAGTTAGTGGGGGAATCAGAAACCGGGTTTTTGCAAAAATCTTTGATTTTCACCCGCAGATTCAGTGAAAAACCCAGTTTTTTTGCTTGGAAAGGTTACGCATTTAAACCACTAACGAGGCCTGTAGGGTGCGTCAGCTCAATCGCTCCAAAAGCTAAGGTAAACGCTGTGGGCTGACGCACCCTACAATACTTTTACATACATGAAAACGTGCGATATGCTGCCAATGCTGCTTGTTTTACAGCTTCTGGGACGATCGGAAAAGTAGTCAAAACATACGCAAATTCTGCTTCCGTTAATTCGTAAAGGTGAGCGATGATGCCATCTAATTCCGCTCGCAATTTAGCGCGTTCTGTTTCATCGGTAACGCCTTCTCGGTGCGAGTTTAAGCCGACTTCTTGGGCTAATTCGTCAAATTCTGGGGCAGTGCAGATCAGTTTTGCGGCGCGCTGTACGATGTCCGAGAAGTATTTGTCACCAGTGGTTAATCGCGGGATAGGAATTTGGTAAATATAAAACATATTAAGAGTTGTAGTCACTTTTTGACGGAGAAACCAATCCACAATAAAAGAGTTACACATTGCACAAAAAGCCAACATTTCTGCTTGACCAATTTTAGATTTACCTAAATCGATACTGGTACTATTATTATCAAAGAACACTCTGCTGGGAGCAATGGTCGTAATTAATGTACGCGAGTCAGTATTACGAGCAATTCGTCGATGTACCCAACGATAGCATTGATAATCAAGTATCTGATTGCAATCTTTATTATTTCCAAGTAATTCTTTTCTCCCCATTTTTTCTTCGATCCAGTATGGCGCAGATTCATCAGTTTTAGTGAATTGATGAAACATTTTTCCTACAAAAAGTGGTAGACTATTGCTTGTGGCTTGAAGTTGAAAAAAATCAGTTCTGTTACCCCTGTCAAATTCGCGATGTAGTATACAATTCCATTTCCCCTTAATCTGTTCGCCAAGTAACGGGAATTGCAGCATTTTTTCAGCAATCCGAATATCTCCATCATTTTTAAACTCCATCACCGACAGAGAGTCAGGAGATAACTTCCGCACTAATTCAACGCTAATTCGCAAGCTATCAGCATTAGGAAACCTTTGCAGTTCCTCCACATCAAGACGCATAAAAGCAGAGGAAAACTCAGTTGTTATCCCATCCTTCTCAAAAGTAAGAACAACTATTTTGAAACTCTTATGAACCCCTTCAAAAATTGTTTTGCGATTTTCTAAACAAAATAACCCCGTGACTTGTGTTTGACTAAATAACATTTCCCGCAGTTGCTTAGTACCCAAGTCAGTGTAAATGCCGCTGGGAATCACAATCCCGCACTCGCCACCTCTGCGTAAGAGATTAAAACATTGTTCTACAAAAAGTTTATAGAGGTTAATATCCGTACCTGCTTTTTTACCATTGACAATCGAAATCTGATTTTTGTACTGTTCTGCTGAACAATAGTAAGCACTAATGTGGGGAAAATTGCTCTGATATTCCAACCAAGCATTAGCAACTTCAGAATCTTGCAAGAGTTTCTTTTGCTCTTTTTCAAAGCTCTTAATATCCATCTTTTTTTTCGTCACTAAATTGCTATGATTAGCAAAAAACTCCTTAGCATCTGGCTTGAAAACTTCCCAAGGTGGATTAGCAATAATCGCATCAAATCCTCCCCGTTCTAAAATTCTGTCAAAGTGATATCCCCAGTGAAACGGTTGCAATCTTGCAATATCATCAATAGTTAAAACTCGTTTATGAGGTTTCCCCGCTAACTGCACCTCTTCGTACTTAATTTTCAGCCTGGTAAACTCATCAAACAATAACTGATTTAACTTGACTTGCGACTCCTGGTTTAACTTTTCAATATGCTGCCGCAAATTCAATAATCGCGATTCTTGAGAAGTTCCTTCCTCTTCCCCAGACTGAAAAGCGTGTTTTTTATATAAATCAATCGACTTATTCTTGTCCGCTAAAATTCCTTTGTAATTAGCAGAAGCTAAAATTTGCAGTAAATTACCTTGGCGCGAATTTCCTACAGAATCAAATCGTTCTTCATCAACCCGAATCAATCCAATCAAGGAATTTCCCGCCATGATGTTAAAATCAATATTCGGCAGCGGTTCCAATTCGCTGACATCGTGCGTCGCCGAAACTAAGGCTAAAAATAGTCGCAATTTCGCAATTTCCACTGCTTCCGGCATGATATCCACGCCGTAGAGGTTGTCGCTGATAATCCGTTTTTTGATATAATAGTTGAGTGATGAATGCTCTGTTTCGATGGTTTTGAGTAAGTCGTTGAGATAGCGGTCATTTAAAAACTTGCTTGTACCGATGATTGTTGAATAGATGTAAATCAGCGTTTTCATCGCTGCGACTAAAAACGCGCCGGAACCGCAGGCTGGGTCTAATAATGTGAGGTTTGGGAGGATTTCTTCTAGTAGGTGGCGGCAGAGATTTGCGTCGAGATTGGTGAGGAGTTCGGTGATTGTTTCAAATTGATGGGGAATCGGGCATTGGGCATCGGGCATGGGGAATTGGGCATGGGAGGAAGAGTTAAGGGATTGGTTGATTTTGTCGAGGATTAATTTGTTGATTGTGCGATCGCACAAATATTCAGTAATCTCCGGCCTGGTATAATAAGCACCAAAGGCTTTTTGGTTAATGTATTTCTCAAAGATGTATCCCAAAACTGCCGGATTAATTTCGTTTTCCTTCCCACCAACCGTATCGTCGAGATTCCAAGAATAGCGCGCAAATAAATCTAATATTTTCTCGAAAGCAGCATCGGGTATAGCAATATTCAGATAATTCTGTTCGATGGGATGTTCCAGAAATAGTCCCCCATTCAAATATTTAATATTGCCAATCAGCCTTTCAACCTGAGAACTTCGTTCATATTGTGGCTTAGCAAATCCCTCAAAAAACAGTGTTTTCAAGAATTCCGAGTAAAACAAATCGGTTCCCCGCAGTTTACTTTCAGCTAACTTTTCCTGCAAATATAGCATTTTGCCGCTGTCGATAAACCCTTTGCGCTGCAAAAAATAAACAAACATCAAACGGTTGAGTAAAACCGAAGTATACCAGCGCCTGTCTGTCTCCTTATCTATCCCGGAAATCACACTTAAAAATTCAACGTGTTGCTGTTTGAACTCTTCAAAAAACTTCTTAGTAACTCGTTCAACATCCAATCCAGCCTGCAATCTTTGGGCGACATCAATCACCGATAGCGTTTCTAATTCTGCTAATTCAACTTTTAAAGCTGTGACTTTACTCAACATTAAATCGCAAGGTTCCCGTTTCACATATACACGATCGCGAGGATAAAGTTTTGTACCTTCGCACTTCACCCAATACCAAAGAGATTTAGTCCGATTTGCATCAATAAAAATTAATATATTTTCGCGGGATATCTGGACAATTTCGCGATAGATTGTCAATCTTTTGGCCGCATTGGGAATGTTACCGCTAGCGGTGGTAATTTCATATATAACTACTCCTAAAAGTTGGGCGATGGCTGTTCGGGAATAAGTCTCGCCATCAACTTCTGCGGGTATGGTTTTGCGGGATGATGGATTATCCCAACCGAGTTGTTGGACGAATAGTTTGTTGAATTCAAAGTCTTGGAGAAGTTGACGGGATTCTGTAAGTGTTTGCGGCATGGTTATATATTAAGGAAGAAGGAAGAAGGAAGAAGGAAGAAGGAAGAAGTAAGTTAAATCTGAGATGTTGTACTATTTTCAAGAACTGGCAAGATGCCCGTTCCACAAGACTTAATTTGATTTTGGAATGGGCATCTTGCCCGTTCCCGGTTTCTCGACTCCCAATAATTATATCCTCTGAAACAAACCTAAAGAACAAATAATCATTGGTTCCCGTTTGTCTCCATCTTCACTAACTATACAAAAACGATCGTCCATTCTCAATGCTACGACTAATTCGGCTAAAGCCCGATCGCCAATACCGCTTTTTAACTGCCGATTCAACGTGTCAATTGCCGACTGGCGCAGGGGATAGCGGTAAATTTCATCAATGGCTTTTGACAACTCATCGGATGCAAATATTGTACCATCCATTTGCTTAAAGTAACTCTTCAAACGTTCATAGGTTCGGAAGCGGGCACCGGAAGACTTCCCTAATTGTCCGCCCGCAGTTAACTCTTCTTCTGCTATCAATTCAGCACCTTTTTGAACTAATTCGTGATGCTGTTTGTCTCTCGCAATGGCTGGTGTTGCTTCATCGCAGGCGGCAATTCTTAATATTGCCAGTTGTGATTGTGTGACGCTGTTTCCAGCGCGATCGACCCAAATTAACGAATCATTACCCTCCGTAGTTTTCATGTACAATAAAACTCCTTCTGGCTGCAATGGTACGGGTGTATGAGCGCGAGTTGAGTAAACTACATTTGGCATTGATTCAATGGTTTTCTTCAAAGTCGGATTATTGTCAGTCGCATTTTTCCAAATCTGAAAAGCTTCTGATGTTAGGTCAACTTCGGCATCTTCTTCTCCATCTAAAATCCCGGATTTTTCATTGTAAATATCCAGAATGACTTGTGGTGAATCGTCCTCAAAAAATGTCTCGTCGGTGCCGACAACTTCGGCATTTTCCTGTAACCGTCGGCGCAGTCTGGCGCGGAGATTGATAATCCGTTCTACTCCTTCGTCTGGCAAAAATGAATAGCACAAAATGCGATCGGCTGTTTGCCCGATTCTGTCTACTCTTCCCGCCCGCTGAATCAACCGGATGATTGCCCAAGGTAAGTCATAGTTAACGATAATTGCACTGTCTTGTAAGTTGTGACCTTCACTCAGAATGTCGGTGGTAATTAAGACGCGCAATTCTTATTCTGGGGAGATTTTATCCCGCTTATTGTTGCTAGTTGGACTAAACCGGAATGTGACTTCTGTGGGGTCTTTTGATTTGCCTGTCACCGATGCAATGCCTGCAATTTTGAGCTTGGTTAAGTTATCAGTTATATAGCGGACTGTATCGGCAAATTGAGTAAAAATTAGTATCTTCTCATTCGGATGAGTTTCTGCAATCAATGTCACCAAAGCTGCTAACTTTTCATCTGGTTGAGAATGCCATGCACTGGAAGTTTGTAATACTTCAATTAAAGAACGAGCATCGGCTAGCAAATCTTGTTTTAACTGCTTGCTATCAAAAAAGTCTGATTTTAGCCATTTAAATCTGCGTTGATAGCGTGTTTGATATTCTCCATAAACTACTTGTGCTCGTTGCTTAAAACCTTTTTCGCCTGACAGCAATTCAGCTTCGATATCTAAGAGTTCTCCCGAATCATCTTCGGTTTCTTCGGTATCAAAATTGCCGATCATAACTGAATCAGCATCTTCATCGCTGTTGCGGGTATCCAACAATTCTGCATCCTGAGTGCCGATCGGGATATCGGAGTTTTGCCCGATCGCATACAAATAAACAAAATTCCGCAGGATGTGCCGCTCGATCGACTGAATAAACGCACTCCCGCTGCTTTCTAGCCGTTTAAACAGGTTTGTCCGCGGAAAATCTCATCAACCGACGACCGCCACGAAATAGGGCATTTAACTGTCGCTGTTCTGCTTCAGTCGGCTGTTGTTTGGGTTTTTTGGCGATGTAATTTCCGAGTCCGTAACGGGGCAGATTTAGGGCGTTGATGACTTCGACAATTTCCTCAAAGTCAAGCTGGGAGTTGGTTGTGGAAGTTTCCGAGGAAAACTTAATGGTTCTGGGAATGCGATCGGGAAAATAGGAGCGCGTGCCATTGGCAAATTCTAGATATTTGCGATCTTTTTCTGCATCGGTTTCCGCATAATTATCTTTGATAAACGAGCGAGTTCGCCTCACCATGTAGCGCTTCATCAAATCTCGCCAATCATCAGGATGTTCGCTCTTTTCAAAAGCCGCTAAAGAGCGCACCGAACATTGATGTCGCTTCATAAATTCTAACTCTCCTTGACTGCCGCCGCCCAATTGATTTAGCAAAGCTTCGGGCCGCAATCCTAAATTTTGGTCTTCGGGAATAAACAGTCGCAACTGAGCAGATAAATCTAAATAGGTTTTATTATAAGGAGTTGCCGAAAGCAGAATACATTTACTTTCATTGATGGCAATATATTCTTGAATCGCTCGATATCGCTTGCCTTCTCGATTTCTGAGGTTGTGACTTTCATCAATTAACACAACTCGATAGCGTCGCAATTCCGGCAATTCTTGCTGTACCCGACTGATGGATAAGACTTTTGCCAGGAGGCGATATTTATCAGCATACTCCTGCCACATTTTGACCAAGTTTTTCGGAAAAATAATCAGGGTTTCCAAGAGACAATCTTCTTGGAGAATTTTGGCAATAGCTGTACCGACTAAAGTTTTGCCCAAACCTACCACATCGCCAATAATCACGCCTCCCCGTTTGGTAATGTGACGGGCTGCTAGCTTAACGGCTTCTTCTTGAAACTGAAATAAACCCTTAAAATCGCGGGGAATCTGAAATTCGGAAATACCTGCGATCGCCTCGCGGGACAAATGATAGACTCTGTTGAGATAGATGTGATAGGGTGGAATTGGTTCGGATCGCGCCCAACTGCGATCGAGAATTTCTGCGAGTTCTTTAGAAATATCAATACAGCCATATTCTTCCCAGCGGTTTTCAAACCATTTTTGCAACTTATTACAAGCATCAGAATCTAAGATATCAAGATTCAATTCTCCTTGCTTTGAGAGTCCCGATAAAGTCAGATTGCTGCTACCCAAAAATCCGACAATCGGACTATTTGGATCGTGACGATGAACGAGATAGAGCTTGGCGTGCAGGTGATAAGCTAAGAATAATTTAACAATAACTTTTCCGGTTTTAATCTGATAGCTCAATCTGCGTAAACCCTGCTCGTCAATATCACTGGGAGCCCCGATTATCAACTGCTGGCGAAATTCCTCAGCCATCCGTTTTTTGAGGCGAATAATCGTACTATTGTCAATCCCCCGATGATGGGAAATCAGGCTAAAACTAGCATTCAATTCATCGGATGGCAAGCTTTGCATTCCCACCAAAAGGCGGCAGCAGGCTCCCCGATTTCCCACATATGCTTCGATTAAATCGCCAATGCTCCGCCATCCCCTGAGATTGAAATAGCCCACGCAAAAATCGGCACGGTAGGAGAGTTTAATGGTTTCTCGTAATGCTGGTAGCAGAGATAGTTCGATGTTGTCAAAAATGCGTGGCACTTGGTTTTTTCTGTGATGAATAATGTTAGATTAATTGTAGGGAAACGGCACTGCCGTCTCCTCTTCTTTCTTTAGAGTTCTGGTTGAATTCCAGCCGATCGCAATTGAGCGCGTAATTGCTCTAATTGGTCTTCAGCGCGATCGGCTCTTTGGGCCCCCGATAACAACAGATTCCCTTCACTATCCCACCAGCGCAACCAAGGTAATTCCATATTTTGATAAGTACCTTGCCAAATTCCCAATTCTACTCCTAACTGTGGAATCGGATAATGACCGCGATCGTTTGCTGCAACTAATTGATACCTATCTTCGATCAGATGATAGACTTCAACACTAGCCTTGCTGACTTCATAAATTCCATAAAATGCCGGATGTATGACATTTTCATAAATCCAGAATTTACCAGCCTTAGTTTCCTGTTTGCCCGATCGCAATAAAGGCGTTCTGTCCCGTTCTTCAGCACCATTCCCGGATACAAACTCTAACACAATCAACGGTGATATAAACTCTTGCCACAACACATAATAAGGGCGAAATTTACCATCCAATGTTGGTGGAACATTCGGTACATAGAACCAGTCAGGTGCTTCTGCACCCTTTTCTAAGGGGTCAGTTAATCGCCAATAAATACCGCTATCTTGACCGATACAATAGTTACCGTCAGCGTGAATTCTTTCTAAGATAGGAGTTATGGAATCGGTTAGTAAAATGCTTTGGGGATGTTCTTGAAAGTTCTTCACAAAAGTACCGTCTGATTCGGGTAGTTGAGTATGATCCGGCCAGCCTGTGGGATTGTTTTCTACATCTAAGCTGAATTTCATGGTTTTATGGTGATTGAAGGTGTTTGTGCGATCCTCTTCGAGGGCTGCGCTAACGGCTTTTAATTTTGATGTTGATGATAGGATAACTTTTGCTCTCCATTCTAATCAATTTGCTCCTCAGTCCCTGCGCCAAAGCCATATGGAAAAAAGGTCGATCGCACCCAACCAACCCCAACCGCTAGCCCGAAGTGAGATAACCCCCCCGCAGCCCCGTGGCTCGACGCGGTACAATAAATGCGATCGAACTTAACGCTTATATTGAAAAAGCTACACACAACGCCACAGGAGACAACGGACGTATGGGAAAAGTAGTTGGCATTGACCTCGGAACGACAAACTCAGTAGTAGCCGTCATGGAAGGCGGCAAACCGGTTGTGATTGCCAACGCAGAAGGGATGCGGACAACTCCTTCGGTGGTTGCTTTCACCAAGGAAGGAGAACGCCTTGTCGGACAAATGGCCAGACGCCAAAATGTTCTCAACCCCCAAAACACCTTTTACGCCGTCAAACGGTACATCGGGCGCAAATATACCGAACTGACTCCAGAAGCAAAGCGCGTCCCTTACACAACTCGCCGCGACGACAACGGAAACATCAAAATCAAATGCCCTCGCCTGAAAAAAGATTTCGCCCCAGAGGAAATTTCGGCGATGGTGTTGCGGAAGTTGGCCGATGAAGCCAGCCGCTATCTGGGACAAGAAGTTACGGGGGCTGTAATCACTGTTCCTGCTTATTTCAACGACTCGCAGCGACAGGCGACGCGGG
Source organism: Microcoleus sp. PH2017_34_RAT_O_A (assembly GCF_020737885.1). NCBI lineage: Bacteria > Bacillati > Cyanobacteriota > Cyanophyceae > Oscillatoriales > Microcoleaceae > Microcoleus > Microcoleus sp. PH2017_34_RAT_O_A. The sequence continues at coordinate 40,213 of NZ_JAEQDD010000048.1, forward strand.
ATGCTGGCAGAATTGCCGGACTTGATGTGAAGCGGATTTTAAATGAGCCGACTGCGGCTTCTTTGGCTTACGGTTTGGAAAGGCGAGAAAGTCAAACAATCTTAGTTTTTGATTTGGGCGGCGGTACTTTTGATGTATCTATCTTAGATGTTGGAGATGGAGTATTTGAAGTTAAAGCAACTAGCGGCGATACTCAGTTGGGTGGCAATGATTTTGACTCCAAAATTGTTGATTGGTTGGCTGAACAATTCTTAGAAAAAGAAGGCGTGGATTTACGCAAAAACCGCCAAGCTTTGCAGCGCTTGATCGAAGCGGCAGAAAAAGCAAAAATAGAGCTGTCGGGAGTTGGCGTCACTGAGATTAATTTGCCGTTTATTGATGCAAATGAAGATGGGCCTTTGCATTTGGAAACGCGTTTGACTCGCGGTCAATTTGAGGGGCTGTGCAGCGATTTGGTGCAGCGGATGCGCCGTCCGGTGAAACAAGCTTTGGCTGATGCCAATATGAGTCCTTCTCGGATTGATGAAGTTGTGTTGGTCGGCGGTTCGACTCGCATTCCTTTGGTGCAGGAAATTGTGCGGAGTTTGATCGATCGCGAACCGAATCAAAATGTCAATCCCGATGAGGTTGTGGCGGTGGGTGCTGCTATTCAGGCGGGGATTTTGGGCGGGGATGTCCGCGACGTGCTGCTGTTGGATGTGACGCCCCTGTCCCTGGGCTTGGAAACCATCGGCGGGGTGATGAAAAAACTGATTCCGCGCAATACTACTATTCCAGTTAGGCGATCGGATATTTTTTCGACTGCTGAAAACAACCAAACTGTGGTAGAAGTTCACATCATCCAAGGGGAACGGGAATTAGGTAGAGATAATAAGTCTTTGGGACGGTTTAAATTAACGGGAATTCCGCCGGCACCGCGAGGGATCCCGCAGGTACAAGTGGCTTTTGATATTGATGCTAACGGGATGCTGTTGGTGACTGCTTTGGACAAAACTACCGGCAGGGAACAAAGCATTACTGTGCAAGGTGCTTCGACGCTGAGCCAGCAGGAAGTGAATCAAATGATTCGCGATGCGGAACAGTTTGCTCAAGCTGATAAGTTGCAGCGGGAAAAGGTGGAAAAACGCAATCGCGCTGAGGCTTTGGCTTATCAAGCTGAGCGACAGTTGCGGGAAGTTGCACTCGATCGCGGAATGCAGTTTGCCCAAAGAAGCCGCCAGCGCATTGAAACTTTAATTCGGGAATTGCGAGACAGTTTGGAACGTAAGGATGAGCGGGGAGTTGACCAAGTTGGCTCGGATTTGCAGGATGCTCTTTACGATTTGAGTCGGGAAGTCGCGGCCTTTGCTGATGATGACGATGATGATGATTTCTTTGAGTCTGTGAAGCGGACTTTTACAGGCGATAGTACCAAGCGGCGCAGCGATGACAGCAGCTATTATCAAAATGCTAAGCCCTACAGGCGATCGACAGTCGATCCAATGCCCGATCGCCCTTACGATCGCTCTTACGATCGCGATCGTATGCCAGATCGCGATCGATCTTACGATCGCACACCCGATCGCCCATACGATCGCACACCCGATCGCAGAACCAGCAATAACCGCCCAACTCGCCCCTATCAAAATCAAAGCGACGACTGGGATGACGACGATGATTGGTTGTAATTGAAGGAAGAAGGAAGAAGGAAGAAGGAAGAAGGAAGAAGGAAGAAGGAAGAAGGAAGAAGGAAGAAGGAAGAAGGAAGAAGGAAAATAGCGGATTTTTAGCAGAGAATATGTGACCGCCCTTTTTCCACTTCTTCTGGACTTCTTTTTTCTCTCCTCTACTACACTAGACTTCTTGGAAATAGATAGAGATTACTATAATCAGCAAGGAGAAAACTATATTTTTTTATGAGTCATAGAGAACAATACATCTGGCAGCGGGGTATTTATCTTTGTCAACTTTGCTACGAATTAACCAAATCATTTCATCCATCTGAACTTTATGGTATTACCAGTCAAATTCGCCGTGCATCTGTATCAGTACCAGCTAACATTGCTGAGGGATATGGACGTTTAAACAGTTGACAGTTGACAGTTGACAGTTGACAGTTGACAGCGAAGTGATAAGAACAGAGATTTAAACTCCGTTCTTATCACAATCTGCCTTCATGCTGGGGCTTCAAACCCTTGCTATTCGGTGAGCACGAAAGAGTATATTCGATATTTACAAATAACTCTCGGTTCGCTGCGAGAACTGGATACTCATTTAGTGATTTCTGAAAAAGTGGGGTTAGGAACGCACCAGCAAATATCACCGGTTGTTAAAGAAGTAGATGAAGTCACACGACTAATTGTCAGCACAATCAATAAACTTAAACCAGAATAAAACATCTTTCCCTCTTCCCTCTTCCCTCTTCCTTCTTCCCTCTTCCTTCTTCCTTCTTCCCTCTTCCTTCTTCCTTCTTCCCTCTTCCTTCTTCCTTCTTCCCTCTTCCTTCTTCCTTCTTCTCAAATTATGCAAAACTTTCGTAATTACTATCAAATACTGGGAGTGCCCAGAGATGCTACGGCTGACGAGATAAAAAAAGCCTATCGACGACTCGCGAGACAGTTACACCCTGACGTGAATCCCGGAGATAAATCTTCCGAAGATAGGTTTAAAGATATTAATGAAGCTTACGATATTCTTTCCGATCTCGAAAAGCGCGCTCAATACGATCAGTTTAGTAAATTCTGGAAACAAAAGGGATTTCAAGGCAAACAAGGCGTAAAACTTCCCAATTTTAAAAGTTGGGGAAATAGTAAAAATAGCCGCAAAAAGCCTGCCGAAGATATCGATTTTAGCGATTACTCAGATTTTAATAAATTTCTCGATCAAGTCCTCGGAAGGCGCCGGGAAGTGAGGATGGCGACAGAGAATGATGCACCGCGAGTTCCCACTTCGGAACCGTGGAATACGGCTTCTAAGAAAACCAGTTATGTTGCTAATTCTCGGGAAGAGAGAAGGGATTTGGACGATCGCGAAATTCGACGCGAAACCAGGGAAATAGACGATCGCGAAATCAGACAAGACATTGATGCGAGGCTGACTCTGCCTTTGGAAAGGGCTTATTCCGGCGGTACCGAGCGCATCCGCTTGGATGACGGGCGGTGGATAGAGGTAAATATGCCAGGGGCGATGGTATCGGGCCAGCGAATTCGCCTGCGAAATCAAGGTATTGGCGGCGGCGATTTGTACTTAAAAATCACCGTTTCTCCCCATCCATTTTTCCGCTTGGAAATGTCAGATATTTGCTGCGAATTGCTGCTGACGCCCTGCGAAGCGGTGTTGGGGGGAGACATTGAAGTGCCGACTCTAGACGGCTTGGTTAAGATGAAACTGCCACCGGGAGTCACGTCTGGGAAGCGGTTGCGGCTGGCGAATAAGGGCTATCCGACTGGAAATGGCGATCGGGGAGATCAGCTAGTAGAAATTCAGGTGTTAATTCCCAAGGAAATTAGTGACGAAGAACGGGAATTGTACGAAAAATTGCGGCAAATTGAGACTTTTAAACCGCGTCAGAATTTGTATGATTAATTGTAGGGTGCGCACTGCGCACCTTACCGAAATGTAGGTGCGCACTGCGCACCTTACCCATCAGCCAATTCCGCCTTGAGGGCGTCAGGGGTTTCCCATCACCCATCACCCATCACCCATCACCCATTACCGATTACCGATTACCGATTACCCATTACCGATTACCCATTACCGATTACCCATTACCGATTACCCATTACCGATTACCGATTACCGATTACCCATTACCGATTACCGATTACCGATTACCCATTACCCATTACCCATTACCGATTACCCATTACCCATTACCCATTACCCATTACCCATTACCTATATGTTCACATTCATCAATCCTAAAACTGATTTTGCCTTCAAAAAAATCTTTGGTTCTGAAAATAGCAAAGACATTCTAATTAGTTTTTTGAATGCCTTGCTATATGACAATCAGCCCACCATCGAAAGTTTAGAAATCGTCGATCCTTATTCATTGCCGCTAATTCGAGGTCTTAAGGATACTTACTTAGATATTAGAGCCAACTTAAATGACGGCACAACTGTCATTATCGAGATGCAGGTTTTGAACGTAGAGGCTTTTGAAAAGCGAATTTTGTACAATGCAGCCAAAGCTTATTCCACGCAATTAGAAACAGCCGATCAATATGTAATGTTGAATCCAGTGATTGCCTTGACAATTACTGATTTTGAAATGTTTGAGGATTTTGACAAAGTAACTTCGCGGTTTGTTCTGAAAGAAAGAGAGTTTTTAAGTGATTATCCTATTTACGATATCGAATTAGTTTTTGTCGAGTTACCCAAGTTTAAAAAAAGTCTGGAGGAGTTAGAAACTTTGACCGACAAATGGCTTTATTTTCTCAAAACTGCCAGAGACTTAAACACAGTACCTGAAACAATGGAAGTTGTGCCAGAAATCAATAAAGCATTTGCAATAGCAAGTAGAGCTAATTTGAATCGTGACGAGTTAAGTGACTTGCTAAAACAGGAGATTTATATCCAAGATCGGCGAGGTGCAATATCTAAAGCAGTGCGAATAGGAACAGAAAAAGGCAGAGAAGAAGGCAGAGAAGAAGGCAGAGAAGAAGGCAGAGAAGAAGGAATCAAAACAGGACAAATAGCACTGATTGTTCGTCTGTTGGAACGCCGTGTAGGTGCTGTCACTCCCGAAGTTCAAAGTCAAATCGGGGAATTGTCGATCGCCAAATTAGAAGATTTAGGAGAAGCTTTGCTCAATTTTACCCAAATGTCCGACTTGTCAGCTTGGCTGGAAACACCAGATTTAGCCGCCCAATAGCCGTTAGCGCAGCCCTCGAAGAGGATCGCACTTTCAGCAATCCTCGATAACATAAGTAGAATTACTGTTGCAATTATTCAGGAACTAGCCGAAAATTAACAACAAGCTAATTTTCCCACAATACAGGAGCATTCTGCCGCGATGACTCAAATGCCGCCTCAATGCAAAAATCTGCAAGAGCAAGTTGACTCTCTACTGCAACTGCTGCGTCAGGAACCGTCTTTGCGACAACAAGATATCACGGCGGTACAAGCTTCTCTGAAAAAGGCAATTTCTCCCGAGTTTGAGATTGTGTTTGCGGGCGCTTTCAGTGCGGGAAAATCAATGCTAATTAATGCTTTGTTGGAGCGAGAATTGCTCTACAGTGCGGTCGGACACGCAACCGGTACTGAATGCTATATCGCCTACGCTGAATCTACCCAAAAAGAGCGTGTTGTTCTCACTTTTTCGAGCGAAGTTGAGATTCGCCAGCAAGCCTATGCTCTTTGCGAACAGTTAAATTTAACTACTGAAATTGATATTAATCTCACAGATGTAGTTAAAATTTTAGCTCAGGGATGCAGCATAATTATCGAAAAGGAAGGCGGAGAAAATAAATCGGAGAGAGCTAAACAAGCGAAGGCTTTGACTCTACTTTTAGAAGGGTTTGAAGCGAATCGCGATCGCATTCAAGCTGTGGAAAATGCAACTTATTCGATGGAACAGTTTAATTTTTCCAATCTCAAGGAAGCTGCAAGTTACGCGCGGCGCGGTAGCAACAGCGCTGTACTCAAGCGAGTTGAATATTACTGTTACCATCCGCTGCTGCAAGATGGGAATATTATTATTGATACGCCGGGAATTGATGCGCCTGTCAAACAGGATGCGGAATTGACCTATGATAAGATTGAAAGCCCGGATACTTCGGCGGTTGTCTGCGTCTTGAAGGCTGCGTCGTCTGGGGAAATGACGACGGAAGAGACGGAGTTGATGGAGAAAACGCGATCGAATCCCGGAATTCGCGATCGCCTGTTTTACATTTTCAACCGCATTGACGAAACTTGGTACAACGCGCAACTGATCCAGCGCTTGGAAAATCTGATTAATTCCGACTTTCGCGACACCGCCAGAGTCTATAAAACCAGCGGATTGCTGGGATTTTACGGGAGTTTGATAAAAGGGACAACCGGGCGCGATCGCTTTGGTTTGGATAGCATATTTGTCGAAAGTCGCGATCGAGTTGATGCAGACACGAATGCGGATAGTAAAAGTGAAAACACTGAAGAAACACCGCTATTTGTCAGCGAATTTAACCGCTACTGTGCGAATTCCGGGAAACTATCTCCCAGCAAATTTCGGATTTCAGTTAACAGCTACGAAACGCCCAGTCAAAACTACGTGCGGATTCTGGCAGAACAAGGTCAACCATTAATTCAGCAATTAATTCAAGATAGCGGCATCGAAGATTTTCGCACAGCCATCACCGATTATCTCACAAAAGAAAAGCGCCCGCAACTGTTCAGAAATCTCGCTGACGATTTAGAGGATTTGTGCATTCAACTGCGGAAACAATACCAAACAATTCAGCGGAATTTGGACAGCCAGCCCCGCGAAATTGAAGCGATGAAAGCCCAAGAACTTTTACGTCTAAATCAAGAATTGCAGCAAGTCGGACAGGAATTTCGAGAACATATCGCCAAAGAAGTCAATGATATGATTATGAACAGATGCGATATTTTCGATACAGATTTTCGCCAACTGCAATCTCGGATGATTCGCCGCTTGGATGAATTGCTAGATGGATTTTCGGTTGAGGCGGCTTACGGACGAACTTTGATGACTCATCCGCGGAATGCTACTGCACCTTTAATTGCGGTTTTAGTGGAAGCGCTTTATTATTTAGCCAATCAGTTGGAAGATATTTTAGTAGAGGCTACTAAGTCACTGGTTGAGAATTATTTCCAGTATTTAAAAGACAGCATTCGTAAGTCAGAATATTATCGATTGCTTTATCGGTTGTTGGGGAATGACGGGGGAATTGAACAGCAGTTAGAGGAGTTGTCACAGCGGGTTTCTCGTGCTTTGGTGAATGCGGCGGGCGTGGAGTGCGATCGCTACGTGCGAGAAAGTCCCCGTTTTTACGACGAAGGCACGTTTTCGATTTACCAATTCCGGGAAACATTGCAGCAAACATCCCAAGGTTTTGACTGCGAAAATATGGTAGACGCGCAACCAGCAATTCGGCAATTATTGAGGCTAGATTTTGAGCCGAAAGTATCGAAAACCATTCGGCAAACTTTCCGCCAAACTGTGAATCAAACGCTGAAAGAGCATTTGTTACCGATGGCGGAACAGCAAGCTGATGATATTTTGCAGAAATACAGTCAAGCCCGCGATTATTTGGAGCAAACTTTGGCACAGGAAGCTGAGGAGAAGATTGCTAAGAATCTGCGGCTGCAAGCTGAGAATGAAGAGAAGATTCAAGAGTACGATCGGGCGGTTTCTGTGATTAATAGTTGTTTGCAGGCGATGAAGTTGCACGAGCATTTGTTGCCTGTAATTGGAGAAAATAATAGCGTTGTTGTGGATTGTGAATGATTGTGCTATAATAGCCAACAAAGAGCGACTTTAATTCTATGAACATTCGCCAAAAACTTCTAACAATAATCGAGCAACTTCCCGATGATAAGTTGGCAATACTTCTCAACCTAGCGCAGTTTTTGACAACAGGAAAAGAATCTGTTCAACCGATGCTTGTATCCCAAGCTTATCAAGATTGGCTGAGTGCGGAAAATGACATTTATGACGAACTATTTGCTGATGAACTTGCGAAGAGGTGATGTAGTGTTGGCTCAAGTACCCATGCCTTCTACTCAGCTAACACAGTTTAAACTGCGTCCGGCTGTGATAATTTCGGCAGATAATCTCAACCAAATTATTGACGATGTGATGATTGTACCTTGTACTTCTAAGACAACTCGCTCTTTGACGGCAGCTCAATATTTGATAACAGGAGATGAAATTGCATTGGCTGGTATTAGAGTTGAGTCTGTAGTTAGGTGCGAGTCCATTTTTACCCTCAATAAGTCAATGATTACTCGCAAACTGGGTGCTTTTTCAACTGAGGCTATAAACCACGTTAATCGCTGTTTGATGGTAGCTTTGGAATTAGAAATAGTAGATTAAATAGGACTTGCACGAGGGTGGTAAGTGAATGATTGCAATTTTGGCGATTGAAATTACGGCGATTGGAAATCGCGGCTACACAGACAAAACCCGCCTCCGCGGGTTGAAGACATTCTTAGTCCGCGGAGGCGGACATCGTTTGTATAGCCGCGGTTTCCAACCGCCGGGATTCTTGCCAAAATATAGATGCTACTCTAAAATAGTTAGGATGACAGTTTAAAGAACTTAGAGATTAATATGGAAGATAAATTTGATTTCCATAACTGCGGTAATGATGATGCTTTATCTTTTGGTGACGCAATGCTTAAAGTAGAAAAACTCAAGGAAACAGTAAATAGAGTTTTACCTGAAGATGAGTTAGCACAGACACTCAATAAGTCGTTAAGCCAACAGAAACTAGATATTGATGTAGGTTTAAATACTGACCAACAAACTAGGGCTTATGAAAACTGATTTGGTGAGGGTATAGATTGTGAAATTCTCAGAGTGGGTGCTCAGGGCTGGAAGAAAGGGAAGATGAAGCTCAAACTCAATGTCACTATAGAATTTTGCCCCGACGAACCAGAAGTAGAAGAAACACCAGAAAACAACGAGTCAGAAACTAGCCAACCAGAATCCCCCCTCGATGATTTGCGCCGCCAATTTCTCCAACAAGAAAACTCACTTAGCTAATCAATCAAACCTCTGCGGTTAAAATACATCATGACTAAAACTTCCAGAATTACTATCCCTCCAGAAGTCAGAAAATACGTATTCACTCGCAACAAATACCAGTGCCAAAGCTGCGGCCAAACCAAACTAGAAGCAGAACTGTCGATCGATCATATCATCCCCCTAGCCCGCGGCGGCAGCAACGACATCAGCAACCTGCAAACCCTCTGCTGCACCTGCAACCAAAGGAAAACCGACAAACTAGACCCGCGCTTTAAGCGACACTTTGACCTGTGATATTTAGTATAATAAGTTTGACCGTTTGATATGGAAATTGCACTCTGCCATGCGATCGCACTTTTAACTCCTAGCTAGGATAACTGCAATGCTCACAAAAACAGTTGACATACAAGAAGCACAAACAAATTTAAAAGAGTTATTATCTCTAGCACTTAAAGGTATAGAGGTTGTTCTCACAGAAGGTGGCATTCCCCTTGTACGATTAGCGCCCATTGCATCCCCAGCTAAGCCGCGCACAGCAGGATTGCACGCTGGAACAATCTGGACAAGTGAGGATTTTGATGAACCGTTATCTGATGAATTCTGGACAGGGAATCTATGAGATTACTCCTCGATACTCATACCTTCATTTGGTGGGACAGTTCCCCGCAAAGACTTTCACCAAAAGCTCTTGCCTTGTGTCAAAATCCAGAAAATACTTTGCTTGTAAGTGTTGCCAGCATTTGGGAAATCCAAATCAAGCTCCAACTTGGTAAACTAAGTCTGAATCTGCCTTTAACAGAAGTGATAGAAAGCCAGCAAGTGACTAACAATATAGAATTGCTACCTATTACTATTGCTCATGTTTTAGCCTTGAATAACTTACCAACTCATCACAAAGATCCCTTCGATCGCCTATTGATTGCTCAAGCCAATATAGAAGACGCTGTGTTAGTGAGTTGCGATTCGATATTTGCCAAATATCCGGTCAACATTGACTGGTAACTCCTACCATCGATAATACCGATAAGGATCGTCCCCATTCTCAAAATCTGTCTTATAATCCGGGTGATAAAACTCCTGACTCGAACCGTTAAATACAGCACCATCCGCCCTAAAACTTGCCCCTAAATTAGCTAAAATCTGAGCATTTGCCCGAGTTTGCCGCCAGCGAGTAAAACGCAAATAAGTCTTAGCATCAGCATTCAAACTATCCGGGTCAATTTGAGAGAAAATCGCCACGCCCTTACCTACAGCAACCCGGCTTAACAAACCGTCAGCACCGATTTCTCCCCCAGACTTAATCAACCAAGTATCATAAAAAGAGCGCGATCGCAAATCCGAACCGCTAAGCCCCTTCACCTCATCCCAACCAGGCACCGCCAGCGAACCCCCGAAATCCTTCGCCTGCTGCAAACCCACGCCCAAACCCGCAACAGGTACTTGACGCGGCAAGAAAAACGCATTTCCGCCACCATTCAAATAAGCACGCAAATCTGCATCTTTCAGATTCGCTTCGGCACCCACAATCGCCAAACCAGCATCCTGAGAAAGCGCATTAGCCCGCTGATAAATTACCCCCAAACTGTCCAACTTCTTGGCATCTTTGTCTCCCCCAATTAAAACCACCTTATCCGGCTTTCCAAGCATTGGAGAATTCGTCCCGTAACTCACAATTTGTTGGACTAACTGCGCCGCCCCACCATCTACAGAATAATGGTCTTCCAAATCCAACTCGTTTAAAATCAGCCGCCCTTTTCCATAATCCAATTCCATCAGCGGGGAATAAGCTAAATCAAACTCAGATTCCAAAATTGGCCGCCAACCGCTGCGGTGCGGCTTCTCAATTGAAGCGCTGCTGACTGCGCCGCGATTTCCCCAATGCCAGCCGTACCAAGGCATATTTGCTGGACTCAATCTCGATCCAGTTTGAGTTGTATCTGGATAAGCTTCAACCAGCGTACTTTCCCCCATCCAATCCCGCAAATCTTCACCGTCTAAACCGATAATTGCTGGATGATTGCTGTCAACTGGATAGGCGCGGCGGCTGACGTGTTCGGCAACCCGCAAACCCATGTTTTTTAGCCATTCCCGGCGCTGAGGAAACACCATTGTTTTGCCGCCGTTTCGCACGAAATTTTCTAAATTTCCTGGCAAATTTTGCCCGCTAGAAAAAGCTTCCCTACCGATAATTAATAGCGATAAAACTTGCGAACCATTCCAAGGCACCAGACTATAACCTAACTGCTTTAACATTGCCGATGTTTTGCCAACTGGATCGAAGATTGTTAGCGTATCCTTGATTTTGGCTTGATTGGCAAACACCCGGAAAGGAAATGTATCAGAATGCGGCCGATCGCCAATTCGTGCAGTTAAACTAATTTCGCCGTCAGCTTTGCTAGAAATTGTATTTGGCAATTTCACGTCAATTGGGAAAAATAGCGTGCCTGCTGTGTCAATTTTCCCCTTCTTCTCCCCAGTTGCTACCTCTTCTCCTCCGACCATAACTCGCCAATTTAATGCAAAATCTTGCTGCGCTCTGGTATCGTTAATTAATACTATTTGCTTAGCCAATTTGCTGCCTGCAAAAAAGCTGTGATCTTTGGCAGCAAAAGCCTGATTAGCACCAGCAATCCAAGCTAAAGTCGGGCCGTTATTCTTCATAATTGCCTCCCCTGCCGGATAAATTTTGTAAGCTTCTGGTTGCAAATGATGCATCAGATTGTTGGACACTTGCTTCAAATAAACACCTCGGCGACCCGATTGAAATCCTCCCAGATCTACCTTGGTTCTGCCAGCATCCGAAACATCCCAACCGTGTCCTTGCTGCCAAGGAATCATGCCCCCAGACATTCCAAAAGTCCGCCAAGTCCGCCAAGTATTCGTACTGAATAAATACTGCAACTTTTGAAAAGCAGGTGCAAAATCTAAATCCTTGCTCATGTGCCAGCTTTTATACTGCATATCCTTGACAAATTGCTCGCGAATTTTACGTTTATAAGTGGGAGTTTCTAAGTCGTAAGCTTGTTTGCCAAAGTAAATTGCTGCAAATTCAGTCATCCAAGGTTCGCTAACAATCACCTTATCAAAACCTTGGCGGTTCCGCATCATGGTCGCGTGCAGAGGCGTGCCAAATTCTACTACCATGTAGGGCATTTCTCCGGTTTTACTCCACTCTGAAATCCATTCTTCCCTTTCTTGTAACGGCATCACATTTAAATAAGAATTTAGCGAATAAACATCGCCAAAAGTGCCGCCTTGATGTACCATTACAGGTCTGGTTGGGTCTACAGATTTCATAGCAGCAAAAGCTTCATTTCCCAGGGGGGTTTTTGCCCGCAAACGCTGGTCTTCGACGGGGCCGATTGTTCCTTCTACTGTTTTCTTGCCGATGCGGCGGGGATTTTGGTCGTCACCGTTGCCGAAATAATTGGGACTTGTTGCCCACATTAATACTGAGGGATGATTGCGGTAGCGGCGCATTTCTGCTGTCATTCGCCCTTTCCAGCGATCGATAATTTGGCGGTTATTCCATTGTTCGCTCCAAGCTATGGGAGTAATATCTAATGCGGGCGCCATAATTGGAAAACCTTTGAGATCGGCGCGTTCGGAAAATAGTTCTCTGAAGTGCCATCTACCCCGTTCGTCGTGATTCCAAGGCCAGATTTCTGCTATATTGAAACCAGCTTTTACATAGGCGTCTATTAAACTGTCTGAAACTTCTACTGTGCCACCTTCCCATGTATCGGAATGCAAGGCGGGACGCAGGCGAAACTCGGTGCCATTTAAGAAAAATTTGCGCCCTTGTACCCAAAATTCGCGGAAGCCGAAGGGTTGGTTGTATTGCGTGTTAACGCCGCTGCCTGTTACTTCTAATTGCAGGGTGTAGAGGTTGGGTTTGCCGGCATCCCAAAGGCGGGGACTTTGCCAATCCCACTGGACTTTTACGGTTTGAATTGGTTTGGCTTGAACGGTTGCAGTGCCTGTAAATTTTTGTTCGACTTTGCCTTTTTCGTCGAGCATTTGCGCTACAAGCTGAACTTGACCGTTTTGGGTAATGTCTTTGAGCTCTACATCTAATTTAATTTGCTTTTTTCTGGTGGAAGTTTGGACGTATACATCGCTAACTAGCGGGCCTGGGGCCACGCTAAGAACCCTGACTTCGCCGATGATTCCCCGCGATTGCAAGTTGGATTTTGTGGTGTATATTTCTGTGGGACTCATGATCACGGCTTTGTCTTTTTCGTCGGAGACTGCCGCGACTAAAATAGATATTGTATTTTGACCTGGTTTGGCTACTTTGGTAATTTCAATATTGCCGTAGGGCCATTCGATTTGACCGCAGTTAATGCCGTTGACAAAGATAATTGCATCGGTGCTGACTCGGGCTAAGTCGATAAAAATGCGGCGGTTTTTCCACTCGCCGGGAATGTCTATTTTTTTCTGATACCAAGCTTTTGATAGTTGTTTGCTGTTGAAGTTTTCCCAGTCTTTGCCGGTGCCGCGAGTGATGATTCCGGGTATGAATTCGTTTTTTTCTTCTTGCCAGTCTCCGGGTACTTGGATGGAGCCCCAATTTGGGGAGGCGGGGGGACTTTGGGGGTTGCCTGTGGCGGGGACAAATTGCCAGGTGCCGTTGAGATAGATTTGGTTGCGCTGGTTGTCGATCGCGCTGGCGGTAGCTGTAGTAAGATTCGGAAAGCCGATCGACATTACTGAGTTGGTGACCGAGTTGGGATTTTGCACCGCGTAACCGATGAATCCGAAGACGATGGCGGCTGCGAAAAATAATCCGATAATTTTTGCCAGCTTGTGATTCATCGTAAGTTCCTCCCAGAAATCAACTTATCCAGTTTGTCTCTTCATTTATCATAAGCTGCTGCGCGCATCAATTGCTTGGTTTCGACGAGTGGACAAAGGGGAAAGTGGGAGATGGGGAGAGTGGGAGAGGGGGGGAGTGGGAGAGGGGGAGAAAGGGGAGAAAGGGGAGAAAGGGGAGAAAGGGGAGACGTGGGAGGGAGCATCTCAGTTTTGCATTTATTATAGTGCGAGCGTCCCCGCTCGCGTATTGTAAAATACGCGAGCGGGGACGCTCGCACTCAAAGAAAAAATGCTTTTTACAAAAATGAGATGCTCCTGAGGGGGAGATTGGGAGAGGGGGAGATTGGGAGTATTTTTCTGATTCTCTGTGACTAATGACTGATGACTGATGATAAGGTTTGCGAGCGGGGACAGCACTGATGACTAATGACTGATGAGGGCGGGCACGCACCATCCACCGCCCCTACTGACTAATGACTAATGACTAATGACTAATGACTAATGACTACTATCAACTGTCAACTGTTAACTGACTTCAGAAAATCTGTCTGTGGGAAGATGGCACGGCGCCGACAAATGTGGTTTGGTATAGAAAAAACACATAATTTTTTTTAACCATGTTGTTTTATAGGCACAAACAGAAATAGTGCGATCGCGCCATCGCTACAGGTCAAAAAAAAATGAGTCGGTTTCAGGTCTTGCCTTTACCCATTAAATCTTACAGCATTGCTACATTTACCGCAGGCACGGCCTTACTGCTGACAACTCTGTTACTGTTTGCACTTCAGGCAACTCCTGCAATCTTACTTCTTGCCGCTGCAATGGTTGGCGGCTGGTATGCTGGTTTAAAGTCCGCAGAACAAGAACTAGAAATAGAACGCCAGATTATTTCAAAAGTAACTGATACCACAGCTTGCTTGATTGTAGTTCTCGACAGTCGAGGACGGATTGTGCGATTCAACCAAGCTTGCGAAAAAACAACTGGCTACTCGGTAGCAGAAGTTCTGGATAAATATGTTTGGGATCTGTTCTTGATTCCGGAAGAAGTTGAGGCAGCTCAAACAGTTTTTGCTAATCTAAACGCAGAAGTTGTTTACAGCGAATATCAAAACTATTGGCGCACTAAAAATGGATCCAAGCGCTTCATTTCTTGGTCGAATACAGTGATGCTGGGTATTGATGGCTTGGTAGAATATGCGATCGCAAGTGGTATCGATATTACCGATCGCAAATTAGCAGAAATAGCCTTGGCTTCATCCTACGCCAAGCTAGAAAACCGCGTCAAACAGCGCACGGCTGAGCTAACAGTAGCTAAAGAAGCGCTGCAAGCTCAAGAAGAACGATTTCGCTGTTTAAGTTCCTGTTCGCCTGTGGGAATTTTTATGGCAGATTTTGAGGGGCGCTACACCTATGCAAACCCTCGCACTCAGGCGATTTGTGGCTTGAGTTTGGCAGAACTTTTAGGAGATGGTTGGGAGAATTGCATTCACCCGGAAGACCGCGATCGCGTATTGAGCCGATGGCTGGATTATACTCGGGAACTTGGGGAATATGCGATCGAGTATCGCCTGCAAACAGCAGAGGGGATTGTGCGCTGGATTAATGTTGGTTCGGCGCCGATGTTCTCCGACTGTGGGGAACTTATCGGACACGTGGGCACGGTGCGAGATGTTACTGAAAGACAGCAAACACAAGCAGCTTTGTCTAGCAGCGAACAGCAACTGAGAACGCTGCTAGAAAATACGCCCGATGTGATTATCCGCACCGATAAAGAACTGCGTTATATTTATGTCAACGAAGCAGTTGCCCGAACTCAAGGAAAACCAATTTCATTCTTCCTCGGGAAAACCAGTCAAGAGATAGGAATGCCGCCGGAACTTTGCCAGAGGTGGGATGAAACTCTCCGCAAAGTGTTAGAAACTGGTCGAGAAGAAGTCATCGAATTTCAGGCTTACTCAACCGACGGCATCAGAAGTTATCAATCTCGCGTAGTTCCAGAGTTTGACAAAGACGGCGTACCAGAATCGGCGTTAATTGTTGCCCGCGATATCACAGAACTCAAACTTACAGAAAGTCAAAGATTGCAGTTGGCAACCGAGCAAGCAGCCCGAGAAAAAGCCCAAATAGAACAGCAGCGATCGGCATTTTTGGCAGAAGTTAGCAAAATTTTGGCTGCTGCGTTTGACGGAGAAACAGTGCTGCAAAATGTCGCTGAATTAGCAGTTAATTCTGTTGCCGATGGGTGCTGCATTCATTTGACCGAAACTGACTCAAAAGTCCGCAAAGTCGCTGTGGCTCACGCAGAAGCCTCTACGGTTGATACGATTAATAAGTTGAGAGTTTGCAGCCCGATCGCCTTTGATGCTGTTAACGGCTATCCGCTGGTAATTCGCACCGGCAAATCCCAACTAATTGCCGAAGTGGATGAGGAGATTTTAGCAGCAGCAGCCGAAAATGCAGCAGAAATTGAAATGCTACGCGCGGCGAAGCTATCCCGTAGGGAATCGCTCAATATCGGTTCTCACGCTTGCGTACCGCTGAAGGCGCGCGGGCGGGTAATGGGTGCGATCACTTGCTTTACCTCAAAGTTGGGGCGCCGCTACAGTGCAGAAGATATGGCAATGCTAGAAGATTTAGCATACCGCGTGGCGATCGCCCTGGACAACGCCAGACTTTATGCAGAAGCGCAGCAAGCACTAGCTCAAACATCGCAATCCTTCGCCTTAATTGACTCGCTGTTAGAAGCATCTCCCCTAGCGATTTGCTTTCTCGATCGCGAAATGCGATTCATCCGCATCAATCAAGTATTAGCAGAACTCAACGGTTTGACAGCAGAACAGCATCTCGGTCAAGACTACCGCCAATTGTTGCCAGAATCCGCTGCCGAGTTTGCACCAATAATTCAGCAAGTTCTAGAAACCGGCGAACCTGTTTTAAATGTAGAAGTCAGCGGCGAACATGGGGGAAGACCCGGATATTTCGGCTACTGGCTCGCCAACTACTACCCGGTGAAAAATGAAAGGGGAGAAATCATCGGCGCTGGCATAATTATCGCAGATGTTACCGCAGCTAAACAAACAGAATTAGCTTTGCGGGAAAGTGAAATGCGCTTCCGCAGCGTGGTAGATTCTAACATGATCGGCATTGGTTTCTGGGAGGCGGGCGGCGAAATTACCGAAGCTAATAACGCCTTGCTGGACATGATTGGATATACGAGAGAAGACTTAATTTCAGGAAAAATCCACTGGAGCAATATCACGCCGCCGGAATACGCAGAACTCGATCGCGCAGCCCTCGCCCAAGTCGCAGCATCAGGAAGTTGCGAGCCTTTTGAAAAAGAATACATCCGCAAAGACGGCACGCGCTTCCCAGTTTTTGTCGGCGCCGGACACTTGCAAGGATGCACAGACAAAGGATCGTTCTTCGTGGTCGATATCACCGATCGCAAACAAGCTCAAAACCAGATCCGAGAAAACGAAATTCGCATTAGCAACCAACTAGCAGAACTCGACTTAGTTTACAACACCACACCAGTCGGGCTGTGCTTTCTCGATACCAATTTGCGCTACATCCGCATGAACGAATGCCTCGCTGCGATCAACGGCCGCACGATCGCAGATCACATCGGGCGCACCGTCAGAGAAGCGATACCGGAACTTGCCAATCTGGTAGAGCCGATTTACCGCCAAGTGCTCGCTACGCAAACCCCCGTACTCGACATGGAACTTAAGGCCGAAACCCTTCAACAGCCGGGAGTTGTGCGGGATTGGCAAGTCAGCTTTTACCCCGTGATCGATGAATCGGGAACGCTGTTGGGAGTCAGCAGCGTGGTTGCCGAAATTACCGATCGCAACCAAGCAAAACGGGTAATCCAGCAAAGCGAAGCTTTATTCCGCCGACTGTTAGACTCAAATATTTTCGGAGTCGCGATCGGCGATTTTACCGGCCGCATCGCCTACGCCAACGACTCCCTGCTCAACATGGTGGGCTATACTCGCTTAGACGTGCTCTCCGGTCAAATGCGGTGGGACAATATGACCCCCTCCGAATACCTCCACCTCGACGCCCGGGCGGCCGGGGAACTGCGGGCGTCGGGAGTCGCAACTCCTTTTAAGAAAGAGTACATCCGCAAAGATGGCAGCCGCGTGCCGGTGCTGATGGGCGCGACGACTTTGTGCCCTGACAAGGGCGAACCAGAGACGATCGTCGGATTCTACATTGACTTGACCGAAATCTCGCGGGTGGAAGCAGAACTCAAAAACAATCAACAACGGCTGCAAATCGCTCAGCAAGCAGGCAAAATCGGAACTTTTGAATGGAACGTCCAAACGGGCGAACTCGCGTGTACGCCGGAGTTAGAGGCTTTGTACGGGCTGCCGGCCGGCGGTTTCCAGAGCAGCTATCAAAATTTGCTGGCAATGGTGCATCCAGACGATCGCACTTTCACCGAACAGCAGGTACTGGCTGCGGCGACGAACGGCGAGGAATTAAACATCGAGTTCCGCATCTGCCGCTCGGATAGCAGCGTCGCCTGGATTGCTTGCAGGGCTAAGGTGTTTCAGGACGAGCGCGGTTTGCCCCTGCGGACTATCGGCGTGAACGTCGATATCACCGATCGCAAACAAGCAGAAGAGGCGCGATCGCAAATCAATCAAACTTTGGAAGCCTTGATCCAGGCTTGTCCCCTAGCAATTACCGTTTTCGGCGCCGAGGACGGCATTGTAAAAATGTGGAACCCAGCCGCTGAGAGGATTTTTGGCTGGCCAGAATCCGAGGCGGTAGGTAAATTTTTGCCCAGCGTTCCCCCAGACAAGCGGGAGGAATTTATGGAGAATTTGAAAGGAATTCGCGCTGGAAATGCGATCGCCGGCATGGAAACCCAGCGCCAAAGAAAAGACGGCACTTCGATCGACATCGGTTTGTGGGCAACTCCAGTCCGCGACGCCAAGGGTAACATTAACTGTATGTCGATCGTCGCCGACATCAGCGATCGCAAGCAAGTCGAGGCAGAACTCGCTCAGTTGCTCGATCGCGAACAAGCCGCGCGGGCAGAAGCAGAAGCCATCAACCGCCGGAAAGACGAGTTTCTAGCCACTCTTTCCCACGAACTCCGCACGCCTTTAAACGCAATTCTGGGTTGGGCCCAAATGCTCCGCACCCGCCCGTACACACCAGATTCTTTAGCTTGCGGTTTGGAAGCGATCGAGCGTCAGTCGAGGGTGCAAACGCAGCTAGTCGAAGATTTGCTCGATGTTTCCCGGATTATTCAAGGCAAGCTGGTTCTAAAACCCGGCTGGTTCGTCATGACAAAGACGATCGAAGTTGCCCTCAATTGTGTCAGTTTCGCCGCTCAGGCTAAGTCTGTGACTGTTTCCTCGGAATTTGACCCCGCAATCAGTTTGATGTGGGGCGACGCCCAGAGGTTGCAGCAGGTAGTCTCGAATTTGCTGACTAACGCCGTCAAGTTTACGCCATCCGGGGGAACAGTCCAACTGCGTTTGTCTGCGGTAGCTGTTGCTAATTCCCCATCACCTAATTACATACAAATTATTGTTAGCGATACCGGCAAAGGCATTTCTGCTGAGTTTCTGCCCTACGTGTTCGATCGCTTCCGACAAGCAGATGGCTCAATTACTAAGGCTTACGGGGGTTTGGGACTGGGATTGGCGATCGTCGAGCACTTGGTGGAACTTCACGGCGGCACTGTACGCGCCGAAAGTCCCGGAGAGGGACTCGGGGCGACATTTACAGTAATGCTGCCCCTGAAACAGCGTCGGAGTCAGCAGCCGCAGTTGATAGAGGAAAGGCAATTAGCTGCCGTGAGTCCTGGTATTTTGGCTGGTTTAAAGGTATTGGTAGTTGATGACGAACCCGACAACCGCGAGTTTTTGGTTTTGGCGCTGAAACAGTTGGGGGCTCTGGCGATGGCTGCTGCTTCAGCCCAAGAGGCGATCGACATTTTACAGCAGTCGCCGCCGGATATTTTAGTCAGCGACATCGGGATGCCGGTTGAGGATGGCTACTCGTTAATCCGCAAAGTGCGATCGTCCGAATCTGACAAAATCAAGCGCTTGGCCGCTGTGGCGCTGACAGCTTATGCTAGCGAACAAGACCGGCATCGGGCGATCGAGGCCGGTTACGACGAACACTTAGCAAAGCCGATCGATTCTGCTCGATTCGCCACAGTTTTAGCTCAGTTAAAAACCTTACACTAACAGAAGGTACGTAGTTGCGCTTGAGCGCTCCTCCAGGTACGTAGTTGCGCTTAAGCGCTCCGGAAAGGTACGTAGTTGCGCTTGAGCGCTCCGGAAAGGTACGTAGTTGCGCTTGAGCGCTCCGGAAAGGTACGTAGTTGCGCTTGAGCGCT